>JAAZKQ010000636.1 GCA_012799755.1 Lentisphaerota bacterium
CGACGCGAAGAATATCCCCAAGGATGGCTGGGGCAATGACTTCCAGTACAGTGTGCCCGGGCAGGACAATATGCCTTTTGACATTATCAGCTACGGTGGCGACAAGAGTTCGGGCGGCACCGGCTACAACGAAGATATTTCCTGCTGGAACTGACGTGTGTGGACAACCCGATGAGTTTGGCGCAGGCGTTGTGCGCGGCAGTCACTGCCGTCGTCACCATCTCACGCTGTTTGAGATTCTGATTGTGACGCTGTTGATTGCGGTGGTGGCGGCGCTGGTTGGACCGAGGGTGAGCAGCGTTCCCAAACGCTACCTGGTTGAGGGCAATTTGAGCAGGCTGCGTCAGGCCATCAATGAGACGGCCACACGTGCGCGGGCCAGCGGCCGCGGCTTGATGCTGGCGCTGGATACGGACGCATCAAGTTTTGCGGTAAGCGCACTGGAGCAGACGCTGGCGCGGGAGTGGGTGCCGCCGGAGCCCGTTGGCAAGGATGGCGCCGAGCCGTCTATGGGCTTCGTCGAAGTCAAATCCAGCTATGAGCTCGGCAAGGACTTCAAGTGGACGCCGACAAATGACGCGCTCAACGACGAGGGCAAGGTGGTCTATTATTTCCACCCCAGCGGCGAGGCGGGCGGCCCAACGCTTGCTTTTGAACTGAAGGGGCGGCATTTTCAGCTGGATGTTGACCGCCTTACCGGCGCACCGTTGATCCGGGAACTGGAGCGGTAAGGCGCTGAGCGCGCCCGCAAAACCTACCTATCCCTTTTCGGCTCAGTGTCTTGCGGCAATCGCAAAGCGACAGCCGCGGGCGCTGAGTGTCAACAGTCGGCAGGGTATGGGCTGGGCATTTAGGATGACTTCGACTGGAGCATTATGTCGGCTTACTGCCCGGTATTGCCGGCAAGCATCGCCAGCAGTTCTTCTTCTGAAATGACCTTGACGCCGAGTTGCGCGGCTTTTTCCGTCTTTTTGGCGCCGACATTGGCGCCGGCCACCAGGTAGCTGGTATTTCTGCTGACGGCGGAAGACACCGTGCCACCGGCGGCGCGGATTTTGGCGCTGGCCTCATCCCGGTCCATGCTGCTCAGGGTGCCGGTGAGGACGAAGGTCTTGCCGCTGAGAGGGGTGACGCCTGCCGCAGTGGCGCTGCCGACATCGCCCGGATCGCCTTTGGCGCTATCCGGCGAGCTGGGCGTGATGCCGAGGGCTTTGAGACGACTGAGAATGTTCTTGCCGGCGGCGCTTTGGAAGAAATCGAGGACGGCCTGAGCGGTTTTGGGGCCGATGACGGTGGTGACGTAGCCGTTGCTGCTATTGCTGCCGGGCTTGAGCAGGCCCAGGGCCTGCAAGCGTTCAAGCCACTCTGCGCGGGACGGCTCGGGTTGCGTCCGGCGTTGTTCGGCGAAGGCGAAGAGCTCGCCCAACGCGCTGTCCTGCGGGGTGGTGGCCGGGACGGGGCTGCTTTGCCCGCCCATGATGTCCAGGAGTGCCCGCAGAGTGGCTGAGTTTGCGACCTCGAAGATATCGCGATGAGTTCTGGCGATATGGAAAGCCGTGGCCTTGCCGACTTCGGGAATGCCGATGGCTTGCAGCCAGTTTTCCAGCGGCAGCTCGCGGGCGCGTTCCACGGCTGCCAGGAGCTTGGCGGCATTTTTGGCGCCGAAGGTTCTCGGTGCGTCGTCGGTGCCGAGGTTCAGTGTGGCCAGGTCTTCTTCCTTCAGCTCGAAGATATCCAGTGGTTCCTTGACCAGGCCCCGAGCGACCAGCGCTTCGGCAACTACGCCGCCGAGGGACTCGATGTCCATTGCGTTGCGGGCCGCAAAGTATTCCACGCGACGGACGCTTTGCGCCGGACATTGGAGGTTTGTGCAACGCCAAGCCGCGAATTGCGGGTCGCGGGAGATTTCTTCGCCGCAGGATGGGCAGCGACCTTGGATGTGATCAACGAAATTGAATGAGGTGGCATTCCCGGGGCGCTTGGCGAGGACGACCGACACCACGGCGGGGATGACTTCGCCGGCTTTTTCGATGACGACGGTATCGCCGATGCGGATATCCTTGCGGGCGATTTCGTCTTCGTTGTGGAGGGTCGCGCGGCTGATGGTGGAGCCGGCGAGGGCGACCGGTTCGAGTTCGGCGACGGGGGTAAGCACGCCGGTTCGGCCGACCTGGATGGTGATGTCGCGCAGGAGAGTTTCCCGCTGTTCGGCGGCGTATTTGTAGGCCCGGGCCCAGCTGGGGGCCTTGGCGGTCATGCCGAGGGTCTCGCGCTGGCTGAAGCTGTCCACTTTGATGACGGCGCCGTCAATATCGTAGGGCAGAGTATCGCGCGAGCTCTGGAGTTCATCAATGGCGGCGATGATGCCGGCAAAATCGTGGGCAATGCGCAGCCATTGCTGGGTTTTGAGGCCGAAGTCGTTGAATGCCTTGAGCAACTCCTGCTGACTGCCGATGCTGATGCCGGCGATTTCGCCCTGGGCGTAGAAGACAATATCAAGGGGGCGTTGGGCGACGATGCGCGAATCAAGCTGCTTGAGGGTGCCGGCAGTGGCGTTGCGGGCATTGGCGAAGGGCTCTTCACCGGCGGCGATACGGCGCTCGTTCAGACGCTGGAAGCCCTCGCGGCTCATGAAGACTTCGCCACGGGCTTCAAAGAGGGCTGGCGGCGTCGCGCTGCTGAGGCGCAGAGGCAGGGAAGGGATGGTTTTGAGATTGGCGCTGACGTCGTCGCCCTCCAGGCCATTGCCGCGGGTGAGTGCCAGGTCGAAAATGCCATTGACGTAGCGGACGGCGATGCTCACACCGTCCACTTTCGGTTCAATGGTGTAGGTCGGCGTTTCGTTGCGGAGACCGCGTTTGACGTAGTCGTGGAAGCGCTGGATTTCACCTTGGTTGTAGGTGTTGTCGAGGCTGAGCATGGGAATGCCGTGCCGACGGGTGACGAAGCCGGCGAGGGGCTCGCCGCCGACGCGCTGGGTCGGTGAGTCGGCAGTGATGAGAGCGGGAAAGTTCCGTTCGAGCTCCTGGAGCTCTTCCATGAGGCGGTCGTAGTCCCGGTCGCTGATTTCGGGGCGGGCTTCGACGTAGTAGAGGCGATTGTGCCGCCAGATGGCTTGGCGGAGTTCGTCAATGCGTTGTTTGGCGTCGTTTATGGTCATGGTCGCGCAGTCCTGCTGTTTGCGGCTTGGGGAGCGAAGTTAATTGGCAGGGTACAAGATAATGTCAAAGGGCTGGGCATAAAGGCGCCGGGGCGAGAAAAGAAAAGCGGGGTGGGACGGGTACTTGGTTCTGTTTGCGGGGTCATGTCACGCTGC
>JAAZKQ010000637.1 GCA_012799755.1 Lentisphaerota bacterium
GCTGCAAGCCTTGGCCGTGTTGCTGGCGGAGGCGCTGCCGCAGGGCGAGTAAAGAGCTCGCCGGGAGGACACTAGGCGATACAAACAGCTCTTCACGTGCGAGACCCTGAGGACGTTTGCGCAGAACTGCGTTTCTTCGGCGTCAGAGGCCGTGGAAAGTCCTGAGGGCTTCCCAGCCATCTTGGGCGGTTTCACAGTAGCTGAAGAGGTTGACGTCTTCGGGACTGATCAGTCCCCGCTCAACGAAGGTGTTCCAATTGATGAGCTCTTCCCAGAATTCTTTTCCGAAGAGCAGAATGGGCATTGGGGGAATTTTGTGGGTTTGTACGAGGGTGAGGGCTTCAAAAAGTTCGTCCATGGTGCCGAAGCCACCGGGGAAACAGCAAAGTCCTTTGGCCCGCTTGAGGAAGTGCATCTTGCGAATGCTGAAATAGTGGAGCAGGAAACTCAGCTCAGGTGTGATGTAGGGGTTGGGATGCTGCTCGAAAGGCAGCGTGATATTGAGGGCGGCGGAGATGCCGCCCATATCTGCGGCGCCGCGGTTGCCCGCTTCCATGATGCCGCCGCCGCCGTCGGTGATGACGACCAGCTTGCGCAAATCGCGGCTCTGGCATTCACGGGTGATCAATGCGGAAAAATCCCGAGCGACCTGGTAGAAATGACTTTCCTTGAGCATGCGTTCGGCGCGTTTGAGAGCCGCTTGGAGCTTGAGGTCGTTGGGCTGGCGGGCCAAGTCGGCCTGAGCATCTTGCAGGCGTTTAGTGGCGACGTCCGGCGGCAGAGTGCGGGCGCTGCCGAAGATGACGATGGTAGACTCGACCCGGAGTTGGTCCATCATATAATCGGGCTTAAGGAATTCGAGCTGTAAGCGCAGGCCCCGGCAGATGTCCTTCTTGAGGAAATCCAAGTCTTCGTATGCTTTCAGAGGGGTGGCGGAAGCGGGGTAGTCGGAGTCAGGCATGTTATCGCTATCCTGTTGCTGTTGTAAAGGTCAAGGGCATGTTACTAAAAAGGCTTGCGGATTTTCGCATTTACATGGGTGGTGGCATGTCGCCGCCGTCCATGGGCATGCCGTCGCCGCCGGCCGTGCGCTGGGCAGCTTCCTGCTTACGGCGTTCCTCTTCGCGCATTTCTTCGATGATGTAAATGGGCATCCACTCTTTTTTATCGGCGACCCACTCATACTCCATGGCTTTGAACTTTTTCTCAGAGATGCTTTTGCGCAGCTTGTCTCCTTCAATTTTGCGTTGCAGCTCGTAGAGGATATCAACTGCCTCCTTGCGAGTAATCCACATGTCGAGATTGGGATTCTTGGTCGAGGCATTTTTCTTGCGCAGATCGGGCACGTAGTTGGCCTTAAGGAATTCGCCCGGCAGCCGCATCTGCTTTTCGTCAAAGATATAGTTGGCTATGCGGGCGTCGTATTTGCTGTTTTCGCGAATGATGTATTCTTCGATGCGGCGGGCATTTTCGTCGGCATAGAAGCACGCCGAGGTATCCGCGTCCAGATCGCGGTGATTGATCCAGCGGTTGCCGACGCGCAGGCGCTCGGGCGAGAGGCGCATGAAAGTGCCGTGCACTTCCACGTTGGCGCCGTAGCCGCCGCGGATGGTGAAGGTCACCGTATCGCCTTCCTTGTAGAGGGGATATTTTTCTTTGGCTTCGACAGCGAATTTTTCCCGTTCTTTAGCGGGGAAACGCTTGTCGGCCTCTTTTTTGAGAACTTCGTCCAAGGCTTCTTCAACAGCTTTGATGGGCTTGTATTTTTCGGGTATTGGCCATGCCCATGGCGGGGTTATTTTCCATTGTTGGGTAAGGGTACGGACAATGCCTTCGCGGGTCACTATCCTGTCCAGTTCGGCTTGGACTTCCTGTTCGATTTCCTTTTCGATTTGGGCGCGTTCGGCTCGCCAATCGTCTTCGGCGGACTCAGCCGCGCCTTGCGCCTGAGCGAATCGGGGGGCAACAAGCAACAGAATCAGGCAGCATAGACGCCCGAGTCTATATGGGTAGTGTTTCGTGGTCATTCTGAGCTTCCTTGTCGTGGGATGGGTTAGGGTTCAGGTTGATGGGTGATTGCAGTGAAGCAAATGTAGCGCAAGGCTTGCATGATGGCAATAGCTCGTGCTGGAACAAAATGCGCAGTCATGCCCAGCGCAACATCATCAGATTGTATGACAGAATGCGGGCGCAAAGGTTCACCTGTCCGCAACTGCGGCGCTATTCAGGGCAGTAGCAAGGCGCCGAGGGCGCCGGCTACGAGCAGGGTCCAGAGCATGTTGACTTTGCCGCTGAGTTCCAAGACGATGGTGATGGCGAAGATCAGCAGGCCCGGCCAGCAGATGCCGAAGCACTTGCCGGGAGTCCATAGACAGCATAGGGGGGCACTGAAAACCGAGGTGTCGGCAAAAAAGATCACGGCGGCGCTAATCAGGCCAAGGACAGCCGGGCGCA
>JAAZKQ010000638.1 GCA_012799755.1 Lentisphaerota bacterium
TACGATTTTGCGGCAATCGGCCGGCCATTGATAAGCGTGCCTCAATGCGCGACACAAGCGCTCGTTGAAACGCAAGCTCGGAGAGGCAAAATCGAAGAGCACATGTCGCCGAGGCGGACGGAGACAGCATGTGCATCGTCCATCATGTCCATATTGTCCATCGTTTGCAGGTTGCAGGCGGTTACGGGTATTTGGTGCTGCCGCTCGCAGGAACACACTTAGCAAGTACTGGGCGATTGCTTTGTGCAAAATGTATTTATTTTGTGTTGCAGAAAAGTTCAGGTTGTGGGTTGTTTTTTAGGCATGCGGCGTGACATTAGAGACTCAAGGTCTGAGCTTCGCGTGCGAAGCGCAGGGGAATCCAGTGAGAATCTGGAGCTGTCGCGCAACTGTATGCGGGAACGAAAGTCAATGACGCCACTGGCGGCTGAGCCGCCGGGAAGGCAAGACGAGTAGGTTTGAGCCCGTGAGTCAGGATACCCTGTGACATAAGTGCACGTTCTCGCGTAAAGGATGTGCCGCACTGCTTTCTGCTGTGGATTCACGGCAACGAAGGGTGTTTTCTGCTGACTTACGCAGGAAACGCCTTTTTTGTTGATGGAGAAACAGCGGCTCAGAGGTGGCAGGGACCGGCTGCGCTCCGGGTGAGACGCCCGTTGTGGTCGGTCGCAAGAAGCATGGAGTGCTGTGGTGATGAGCAGGAAGAAATGTGCAATGCGAGGCTTGGGAGTGGCGGTCTTGCTGGCCGGTTTTACCGGGCTGGCGCAGGAGGCGACCGATGCGGCGCCGGCACCGGCGCCGGTTGCCGGCGGGGAGCAGGAGTTGGTGCCGATGGTGGTAACGGCGACACGAACGGAAACGCCGGTGACAAGCCTGGGGCAATCCGTGGAGCTGATTAGCGCCGAACAGATTAGGGCGACTCGTCTGCCCTACGTGACGGATGTCTTGCAGGAAGTGCCCGGATTAGACATCAAGAGCAGTGGTACGCGGGACAGTTCGACGACGAATCTGCGCATCCGCGGCATGAACGGCTACCACAGCAAGGTCTTGATTGACGGCGTTCCCTATATTGATTGCGCCACCCCGCAGGTCCAGAGCATGCTGGGCAATATCGCCCTGAATCAGATTGATCACATTGAAGTGGTGAAAGGGGCCACGAGCTTGCAGGGTTCCATGGCGATGGGCGGCGTGGTGAATATCATTACGCGGCGGCCGGAAGACGAGGGCCTGCATGGCAGCATCGGCCTGGAAGGCGGCAGCCACGGCCGCATCCACAGCAACGCCAGTATCTACGGCAAGAGCGGCATCGTTGATTATCTCCTCGGCTTCGGACGTGAGCGCGAGCGGGGCATCTCCAGCATGGACGCCAAACCCGGCACAATTAATGCGGATGACGACCCCTACCGGGCGTTGAATTACAATGGCCGCATCGGCATACAGCTTGATGAACACTGGCGGGCGGAAGTCGGCGGTCTGTTCCAGGATATTGATGAGGAGTACGATAACTTCTGGACGCCGGCACGCGGCGACATGACTTGGATTCGCCGGACGATGGGACATGCCCGCTTGGAAGGCAGCGAGCTCTTTGATGGTCTGATTGACACGCAGTTGCGTTATTCCTGGACGCGGTCGGACCGCTATAACTCCAATGCGCCGCAAGGCAATACTTACCGCTTCACGGGCGACACTCGCGAGCTGAACTGGCAAGGAACCCTGCATATCAACGAGCGCAATGATTTGACTGCCGGCGTGAATTATGCCACGGAGCATGCCCGCAATTATGAATTCTACGATTGGTTTGGGGGGGCGGTGAAAGGTAGCGGCAAGACCATTGACCGGCATCATCGGACGACGTCGTATTATCTGTCCTACCAGACGGAGCCCATTGACAACCTGTTCGTCAATCTCAACACGCAGTATCTGGAACATTCGGCTTTTGGCGGCGAGTGGACGGGCGATGGCGCGGCGCGCTACCTGATTGAACCGACAGGCACGACGCTGAAGGCGAGCGTGGGCAAGGGCTATCGTTCCCCCAGCGTGTATGAACTCTACGCGGCGCTGCCCGGCATGTTGCTGAGCAATCCCGATCTGGAACCCGAAACCAGCCGCACCTGGGATTTGGGCTTCGAGCAGGAGTTGCTGGATAAGACGCTGACGATTGGCTCGACCTATTTTGAAAACCGGATTGATGACTTCATTAACTACATTTACGATCCGAATACCTGGATGGGCCAGTATCAGCAGGTTGACGGCCGGCGGCGCATTCGTGGTTTTGAGAGCTTTGTGGCCTGGCGGCCGCTGGATGTCCTCAGCCTGCGTTTGACGCATACCTATCAGCGGGCGCGGACGGAGGATGGCTCCAAGGCCGTCTACACGCCGAAGCAGAAGGTCGGCGCCGACGTGACCTGGCGGCCCCTGGCGGACGGGCCCATCGGCGTGAATCTCGGCGGCGTCTATATCGGCTCGCGCTGGGCCAGCAATGTCGAGAAGCTGGACGACTATGTGCTCATGCATGCGACGTTGAGCTACGACTTCAGCAAAGCCTTGAGCGCCTACTTGCGGGTGGACAATCTGCTCAACGAGAATTACACGGTCACCCCCGGTTTCAAAACCTACGGCCGCTGCTACTATGTCGGCCTCAATTACAGCTTCTGAAAAACGTCATCCATTGGAGTGCTATCCCGTCGCGTCGCCGGTTTGTACGCGGCGGGATAGCGCCTGTTATGCATGTGAAGGAATCAGATGAGCAAGCGAGCTTTTGGCATCGTTGCGTTGTTGGCGCTTTGCCTGGTTTTAGCGCCGTCCTGCGGGCCAAAGGCGGCTGTGTCCGAGCAGGAGACCGACACGCATACCTTGGCCGCGCCGGCAACGGCCGAGGTTGGCGCCGGGCGTTTTGCAACGGCGCAGCGGATTGTGTCCTTCGCGCCGTCTTTGACGGAGACGCTTTACGCGCTGGGCCTGGGCGAGCGGGTGGTTGGGGTGTCGCAATACTGCGTCTATCCGCCGGAAGTGAAGGCTCTGCCGAAGGTCGGCGGCTTTTTGAACCCCAACGTGGAGATGGTGGTGCGCCTGCGGGCGGATTGCGTGGTGTTGTTCGCCAACCACGACAAGGTGATCAAGCAGCTGGCGCAGCTGGGCGTGCCGACGCTGGTTGTGAGTGGCACCACTCTTGAGGAAGTCTTGGCGACCTTCGCGACATTGGGGCGGGAATTCGACTGCCAAGAGCGTTCGGAGGCGATGCTGGCGGACATTAATGCGCGCATGGAGCGTATTCGTACGCTTTGCGCCGGGCGACCACCGTTGCGGGTGTTGACGGTGATTTGGCGCGAACGCGGAGTCGGCACGCTGCGGGGCTTGCAGGCGGCGTCATGCGATGGTTATTACAGCGAGTTGCTGCGTCTGGCAGGGGCGACGGCCTTGCCGCAGAATACGGCGTCGAAGTACCCAAGTTTGTCTGTAGAGGGTATTCTTGAGCTCAATCCCGAGGTCGTCTTTGAGCTGGTGAACGATATCACCGTGAGCTCCGCTGCGGAGTTGGCGCAGGTTCGCGCGGACTGGCAGGTGTTGCCGGACTTGGCGGCGGTGAAGAATGAGCGCCTGTATATTATCACCGACGACTACGCGACCGTGCCCGGCCCGCGCTTCATCCTGCTGGCTGAGAAACTCGCGCGGTATTTGCACCCGGACATTGATTGGGACAGATGACAGCCACTGCCAGCGACTGCATTCTTGAGCTTGAGCATGTCCAGCTCAGCTTCGGCGCCACTCGCATCCTGCGGGATGTGAGTCTGATGATTCGCCGCGGCGAGTATTGCACTCTGATTGGGCCCAACGGCGCCGGGAAGTCCACGTTGCTCAAGTGCATCAACGGCATATACAGCCAGTGGCGCGGACGCATTGTCATTGCCGGCGAGGATGCGCGGCACTGTTCACGACGGGCCGTGGCGCGACGCGTCGGCTACGTTCCTCAGCACAGCGGCATCCTCCCGGGCTACCGGGTGCGCGAATTTCTGTTGATGAGCCGTTATGCCCAGTTGAGCGGCTGGGGCGGGCCGGGGCGGGATGACCGCGAGGCAGTGGAGCGGGCAATGCAGCGCACGGGCATTCGCGCGCTGGCCAATCGCAGCTTGCCGACACTTAGCGGCGGCGAGACCCAGAAAGTCTTTATCGCGGCGGCATTGGTGCAGGCCACGCCGATTCTGCTGTTGGACGAACCGACGACCTTTCTGGACCCGCGCTTTCAGCACGAAGTCAACCAGTTGGTTGTGGAGTTGAATCAGCGCGAGGGCATCACTGTGCTGTCGGTATCACACGACCTGAACAGCGCCATTCAGTATTCAGATCGCCTGCTGGCGATGAAGGACGGCGAATTGCGCCATAGCCTGGACCCGCGGGAGCTAATGGACAGCTCGGCGCTGGCGGAACTCTTCGATACCCGCTTCTGCATGCTGAGCCACCCCCGCAGCGGCAAGCCGCTCATCATACCGGAATAGCGTTTTCGAGCGACAGCTGCGGCACCAAGCCGCCGCTACCAAGGGGGGAAGTTTTTTATCCACAGATGCCGCAGATGAACGCAGATTGATGCGGATTATGGCAGCCTGTTTTATCCCTGTGCGGCAAGCACGGCGCACAGGTGAAGGAAGCGGGGACAGCAGCGAGTGCGTTCTGTTTTTTTTCGGGCTTGCTTGGCGAGGCGTTTTTACCCAGCTTTCCCGGGATTTTGGAAAAAGGCGGGTGCTGCCCTTGTCGGTGTGACAACGGGGACAGTGATACTCGCCAGTATTGGTTTTTACGATACACAGGCCACTCATGTAACGAAGCCTTGCCATTTTGAAGCCCTTGATTCCCCAGATATGGTAAATATCGCTGGTCTGCATCCTGAAAGCCTCCTCGTTACCTGTTTTGGTTGGTCAAACAACATAGGGCCGATGTAGACCGGCTTGCGCTGAGGGAGAGCTTGGAGGCAAGGAACGTCGTGTATAAATGAGGAGACCTGCGACAGAGGGGGAAACCGTTTATGTTGCAACGGCAGCTTGCCGAAAAGACAATCACGCAGTACGGCGGCGATACGCCAAAGCAGCCAGTTCGATGCTCTTGCGGTGCATTCCGTGACTCTGAAATATCCAGTTTTTCTAAAACTGGGAAGAACCATATCTGCTTGGCATTACGCGATTGTGAATAAGGATGGCTAAGCGAATAGTCCAACCGAAAGACGAAGAAATTGCCCGTCGGGCAATGGACCTTGCGCGGCAAATCACTGGCCGGGTATTCATATCGCATGGCGGACTTTATCTGGTTTCCGGTTCTCCCGAGTTCCAAAAGCTCCGCAGCTGTCTGGCCGACTTGACGGCACCGCCGCAGGGTTCCGCTGTTCCTACTCCGTTGGATTTGGGATTTCTGCCCAGCCAGGTCATCCCTTTGAATCATGAAAATTTGAGCGCCTGGGGACGCGGACTGCAGAAATGGCGCAAGATCATTGAGGACTATGAGCAGCCTAAGGCGAAGCCGAGCGAAAGGCGCCAGAAGTTCCAGCAGTGGAAGGACGAGGTCGAGCTCATCTCACGTAATCTCGAAAGACTCTGGGATATTTACCGCAAACATAAAGCTGGAGTCCCGATAGATGGTGCTCCGTATGTGCGTGACGATATCACTGGCTCCGGCAATGATATTTCTGTTCCATTTGTTGAGCCTCTGTGGAATTGGCTGGAGCGGCTGGTAGCCTGGATTGCTGGCGAAGTAGCAGGAATTCGGTTTCACCGTTCCCTGTTGCCTTTCATGGAAAGCCAAAGCCAGTACGAGAAGCGGCAGCATTTTGCCCGTGTGCTCCCACGCCTTGAGGCATTGCAGGAACGTGCCAACTCCCTTTCTATGGCAGAAATTGCGGGCGCTGTCCGTAAAATTGTGAACAGCATTCCAATGGACGTCCGCGTCGAATTTGGTTTCAGCCTTCCTTCGCGCGCCCGCGATTTTCACCTTGAGAATATCATTGACAATTGCAGCAAGGCTGCTGAAAATCAGCTGCAACCGCCCCAGCTTATTGTCGCTGTCGCGACTCTGTGTGCAACCGATGGCGCAACGACGCCATTGCCAGAATGGTTGTTTCATTCCCCTACTGGGAATTGGGATATACGGCTCAATGCCTTCTGGGCGCTTTATGAGCAACGCCTGGAGACAGGCTATGAGAAATTGCTTTGCGCATTACATGATATGCCTGGCGTAACTGTTTACGATTTCACTGCTATCCGCCAGTTTTTGGTGAACGGGGAAGATATCGACAGCATCCTCTGGGCGCTTCGGAACTTGTGCAGCCGCGCGAGCGATCTTGCCCAAAAAGGTCTGTCACCACAGCCGTTTCGCAGGCTGGTCTCTGTTTTGGAAAAAGCCGGGCTGATGCTTGACACTTTAACGGATATCGACAATGATCTGTATGTTCTTGTCTGGATGGCATGCTGGAGAAAGAGTGTGGACATCATCGAGACCTTTGCGATGTGGCTGGAGTCGCTTGAGCCGGGAACCCTGAACCTTAATTTGGCCAAGTGGGCATGGAACAGCCTGTTTCACCTGCTGATTCTGGTAAATGCCAGCCCAAGTTTCAAAAAAACGGTGAAGCGTTGGACTAAGCCGCCCAAAACAGATGTTTTGAATACTTTTGTTGGTGATGCGCCTCCCGAGGTTTATTCTTGGCTGTCACGGTTAAGTTATTATCAGGAGCTGTGCGACAAGAAACCAACTCTGCCAAAAACCGTGAGCAAAATGCTCAGTCAGGCTGATCGGCAGCGGCAGCAGATCGAATACCTCCGCAAGATGTGCGATGCTGGTCAATTGAATAAACCAGCGGCTGCAAGGCTGGAGCTTTTAGAGACCAGTGACTGTGCGTCACAGAAACCTGCCATGGGGCGCTTGCTTAAACATCTGCGTGAAGTGTGCGCACATACTGCGCTTGAGGCGATTAGGCACCTGACTTGGCAAGAGTCACAACGTATATGGACACGGCTGTTTGGCAGCACACCGCCGCCAACTTTTCTTACCAAAGACGAGGTAACGGCAATCGTTGCCTCGTCAAGGAACTTGGAAAAGGAGGCCAGGGGATTTTTTGATGAGCTGGTTGCTGGATGGAAACAGCACGGGGCGGGCTATCGACAGTACCTGTCCCGCAATAGCGACTGGGTAAAAGAGGCATCAGACCGGATCAATATCCAGGCCTGGTTTTGTCCTAAAGCCAGTGAGATTGACATCGGTGGTCTGCCCATCAGGATTTGCGTTGCCTCTGATCCGTTCCGAGTCTTACTGATGGGAAGTTACTTTGGGACGTGCCTGAGCCTGGACAAGTTTAGCTGCGACTCAGTGTTGGCCAACGCATACGATGCCAACAAAGCAGTCATTTTCGCTCTGGGTGCGGATGATCAGGTTTTGGCGCGAAAATTGGTCTGCGTCAGCTCCGACTATGAGTTGATAGGCTACCGGGTCTATATTTCCGGCAATGTCGAGATTACGAGCAGCAGGCGCGAAGGAATTTCCCAAGCCGTTGACGCTTTCGCCATTGACCTGGCAAAGCAGGCTGGAATGCAGCCGAGCGATAATGGAAAACCGGAGGAACTATCAGGTCTTTTCTGGTATAACGATGGCACTTGCGACTTGAGGTCTAATGATCAGGTTTTGCATCCGGCCCTGCAAGAAGCCATCCAGGAACGCGGGCAACAGTGCGTCAACCAGCTCATGGAGCTTGGAGTTTGGCCACCTCTAGACAGCGCTGGCAAGGCATCCTGCCTGGAGGCGATGCCTGAGCTCGCAGAAGAATGCCTGGCAGTACTGGCACGTACGGTTGAAGACCCGCAACTGGCGCGTCTGGTTTTTCAAAATGCCTTGACCAAGGGCGGCAAAGTCGAGGCAATGACTTCTCTGGCGCTGCTGGAGAAAAGCGATGAAATGGCCGAATATGTTTACCGCTTCAGCAAAAAACAATATGATTATCATAATTTTGACTTTTGTTATCGCGGCATGGAGGTGCTCCGACAGATGGGCACCAGCAAGGCGTGGCGCCTGTTCATGGAAATGGGCGTATGTCGCTGCGACGACGAGTGGGAATGTTCATTGTGGCTTATCTTGGCCGCTGCTGATTCCCAGGAGTCTGCGCAAGCCTTATCCCAAACCTTGCAGAGCACCGCAGTTTGGCGGGTTCAAAAGTCAGGTTACGCCCATTTTTTACTAGCCGGCGAGATGCTCGCGATTTGTGGCTGGCCTCTTTCTCGGGCTGTTTTGACCAGGGTGCTTACGAGTCTTATTTCCCGTCCAGAGGACCGATTTGAATATGTTCAATGGTGCCCTCCCTGCCCAGAGGCTCTGAAATACCCGAATATTCGTAAATTTTTTGAAGATGAGTTTGGGAATGATGCTTCATCGTCTGCCATCTCGGTTTTGACTGCCGTCGTCCTGGCCATGAAGAACCAGGGCGCTAGGGACACGGCTTTTTTGAAAGAGACAGCGTCGCGTGATTTATCGGCGTTGCTTGCTCTGGCGCTGCAAAGGTCTAGCAAGCATCAAGAGTTTATTCGCAAGACCGCATTAGCACTTCCGCCTGCGCCGGCCTCGTTCCTTGCTTTGATTGAATCGGAGGGGGTGGAAAAAGCGGAAGAGCTGCTGGCTTCAGTGATTAAGGACACACCCGGAATTGCTGAGAAATGGCAAAAAACGGTTGCTCTGCACAATGCGTTTCTGCAGCTCGACCAGGGATATTCTGTATCTTATCTCCCTGTAAAAGAACAACTTGGCGATGCTTTGCCACTGTTGCCATATATACTCTTCTGGCTCTGGAAATGGACCGATTATGAGCACCCGAACGTGCCCGCCTTGGCAGCGCTGGCGGCGAGTGACAACCTGGCGGACTTTCTGCATAATGCGAAGGTCAACAAACTGGGCTTGGTTGCCAGGATGGCTATTCTGCTCCGGTTTGCTGATGATGAATCAGCCGCCCTTTTGCGCCATGCGCTGTATGCCATTATGAACCTTTCTGAGCTCGAAGATTTAGAGGAGTATCATATTTTGTTCCTCGGCAAGCTCAGCGGACACAAGCTCTGGGTCAAAGCACCGGGGAAAGATGAGCAGAAGTTGTCGCCAGGCAGTGTCATAAACTGTCCCGGCGGATGGGAACTTCTGATGGACAGCGAGGGGAATTTCCGTCCGGTAGTCAAATGGATTGGTCACATATACTCCGGGTCGGCGCCTCGACTTCCTCTGGATATCCGGCTTGCCGCTCGTGCGCTAAACTTGCTGTGCTCTATTGACAATGTCAACTACAACCGCTGGAGGTTTCAGCCAATGACAGAAATCCAGCGTCAGCTGCATTACGTCGCCAAAGCGCGTGCGTCAGTTTCTTCTGCAAAAGAAGAAAAAAATCTTAGGGGATAATCTGCCTGACTTGAATCTCGCGATGTTGCATAGGTATTCGAGGTGTAGCGCTTCAATTGAAGCATTACAATGCCCCTTTCCTCCCCCTCGCAAAACCTGGCTATGCTTGCTCGGCGAGGCGTTTTAAGCGTGCGAGTTCTTTTTCGCCGAAGCGTCGCCAGCGTGTGGTGATGTGGGCAATGACGCGTTGGTACTCGGCCTGGCGGCGTTTTTCACTCCAGGCTGTGGCTTGCAGGTATGCGTTGAGGAAGGCGTTTGGCATGGTCAGGTCGTAGCCTTCGGCCTGGAGGAGGAGATTGTAGCAGAATTGGGCGAGGTTGCGGCGCTGACTGGCGAAGGGCGGCCGGCAGGGCCAGAGCCTTGTACGGTCGTTATCCAGGTAGAAGAGACGCTTGCTGGCCGTATCGAAGCAGGCATTGCGGGGAAGAAAGTCGCCGTGGACAAAGTGGTCGCTATGAAAACGCTGTAGCTGGGTCGCACAGTGGGCGAGGAGCTCTGCTCGGTTTGGGGCGTCGTATGTTTGGAGCAACTCTTCGACGGTCGGCTGAATGAGTTCGGCGCTGACGAAGAGTTCGTGCGGGTAGCCCCAAGGACCGCGCCGACGGCGCGCGCCGAGGACGGGTTGCGGGCAGTAGTGCCCATGCTGGAGCATGGCATTGCAAGTCAGGAAGATACGCTGACCGCGAGAAGGCAGTACTGTCCAGCGGATGAGATTGAACAGCTCGCGGTTTTTGATGACGCTGTCATTTTTAGCGCGCATGTACTTGGCGTAGAGCGCACCGCGTTCGGTCTGGTGTCTGGTGATGCGACGGCAGGGCAGTTCGAGAATAGTCTCGGCGTTTGCTTCCTGCAGCCAGGCATCAATGTTCTGGAAGGCCGGCAGCTCTTGCCAGTCGGCGTGGACCCAGCCACGCCAGCCATGGGTTTGGAAAGCTACTGGCGTTGGAGTCGTAGGTCTGTCGGAGCTTGTCATGCGATGGTGGGGGCTGTTAAATGCGGGCGTGAATGATGCGGCAGGCGTGGCTGCGCGCGGCGAACTCACAATATAAGGTTGCGGGTGGGCGATGCGAATCGCAGGCGGAAAGTCCGTGGCATGGAAGGTAAGCGGTCACCGATTGGACAACACCCCATCAGTTCCAAACGTTTTTTTAACCACGGAATACACGGAATACACGGAAGTTTTTGTACAGGGTGGCTGGCGAGACATGCCAAGAGGGCGACTTCTACTCCAGTTGGGTACGAGTATCAATGGGTGAGCGGTTACGCATGGAACAGCTGCGCAGGCGGAAAGTCCGTGGCATGGAAGGCAAGCGGTCACCGATTGGTAACAGCGATATTGCGAGCATGCTTGCACGCCGTTTGCGGGGTCATGTGCCGCTGCGGGCTGCAAGCCCACAGCACGGTCGGCGCCTGCGTGTGCCTGGGTTTTTCGTTTGCGGGGTCATGTGCCGCTGCGGGGTCAAAGGGTGGCTGGCGAGACATGCCAAGAGGGCGACTTCTACTCCGGTTGGGTACGAGTATCAATGGGTGAGCGGTTACCGTGGAACAGCTCAGGCGAGAGATTTTTTTTTCGACGAGCTCTTGTAATATGCGCAGAGTTGACGTACAATCACTTTTAGGGCCGAATAACTCGCCAATGTGTAATCAAGTGCCCATAAGAGCGTAACCAAGCAACGGAGGACGACGATGAAGAAACGCGAGTTCACACTGATTGAGTTATTGGTGGTGATTGCCATCATCGCCATACTGGCGGCCATGCTGCTGCCGGCCTTGGCGAAAGCGCGGGACAAGGCGCGCCAGATCAGCTGCACGAGCCAGCTGAAACAACTCGGCTTGGCCATGGGGATGTACATGGATGAATATGCCCGTGCGCCCTATCAGCAGAACTCTGAAAATGGCAACCATCTGTCCGATACGCCCGGGTCTTTGATCTACAAGCTCAAGGACTATGTCGGCGACAGCAAGATCTGGAAGTGTCCGGCGACCATTCGGAACTCCGGCGAGACCGCGACGTTGATTTACAACAGCTACTTTTTTAACGGTGCGGTGTTTCAGAGCGCCATCCCGCAGAGTGCCATTGCCTATCCCACCGAGATGGCCTTTGCCCGGGATTTTCGCGATCAGCGCAACTGCGCCTGTCTGCGGCCGAGGTGGAACGGCAGCGGCAACATGCTTAGCGATGCCGTGTGGTATGATGGCTGCTGGTACACGACTTCCGAAGTCCGTTTTGACAATATGCACAACGGCGGCGGCAACTTCCCCTATATGGATGGCCATGTCGGCTGGATAAAGAACATCGGCACCAACGCCGGTGTCTTCGGGTTGTCGCCAACTACGTCGCGCTCCGGCAACTGGAGCATTCGCCGGTAACGCTCATTTCGGCAGAAAACGGTATAGAGCAAAAGCCATAGAAAATCCAAGCCCCCGGGGCATCAATGCCCGGGGGCTTTTTTGCTGTTGGAACGTGTGTTCACGGCGAAATTGCGCCAGCGGATGCTGATCTGTGCGCGACGAGATGGAAGCCTCTGAGCTTCAACGCTTGCTTGAACTCGCCTGCTGCCAGCGCCGCAGTGGCCCTGTCTGACTTCCAGAGCTTCCTGGCCAAATGATGCCGGACTTTGCATCTGGCGTGACAGAAAAAAAACAGCCGGCCCGTATTTGCGGTTGCGAATACGGACCAGCTGGTTTGACTACTGACCTATTGTTGCGTCAGTTCAGCTGCATTTATTTGCTCTTGTTTTTGAGCACGGCCTTGATAGTTTCAACGTATTTTTCGGGGCCACCGGGTTGATAGCCGAGTTGACCAAGAATTTTTTCATTGTGGTCAATCACGAAGATGGTCGGAAAGCCTTCGACCTTGAACTGTTCGGCAAGTTTGCGGTTTTGGGTCTTAACAGCGTCAGGCTGGTTGCCGCCGCGGCGCGGGAAGTCGGCCTTGAAGAGGATGAGATTGTCTTTGGCGTAGGTTTTGAAGACATCTTTGGAGAAGACTTCTTCGTCCAGCTTGATGCACCAGCGGCACCAATCGGAGCCGGTGAAGTCAAGTAGAATGGGCTTATTGCTCTCTTTAGCGGCCTTTTTTGCGGCCTCAAAGTCTTGCAGCCAGCCATCGTCGGCGGCAAAGCTGGGCAGGGCGAACAGCGAACAGAGAGCGAGCAGGGCGAGGAATTTCTTCATGGGGACCAACTTTCGTTTTTGGTTTTTGCTTGAAGATAACAACACTCTGGGTGAAGAAGATGGATGGCTCGTGCCAACAACTCCTAAGACTAAGGGAATAACGTATAGTTCCTTTCTGCAAATTGACAATCTGTGCGGTTTTTTGGTAGTGCCCCCACGAGGCACCACTTTTGGGGGTATGCCTATCCCCAGGCTGAAGCCAGGGGTTAAGCATGGTTAAGCGCCTACGGCGCAAAGTTGTCCATGTGATGACATCTTGTTGACGCAGCTGGCTGGAAGCCCGCAGCACGGTCGGAAAACAGGTGCACTTGGTGCCGTAGAACGGACAGGAAACAGGTGTCTGTCCACTTTATCAATGGGTGACTGAAATAGCGGTGGTTGTGGGGGCGGCGGGGATTATGAGAGCAAAAAGCGCAGGTCTTCGCTGCTCAGGCGTTTTTCGATGCTGTCCGCCTCAGCCTTGTCGAGGACGGCGTTGGCGAGGCGGCGTTTTTGCTCCTGGAGTTTGATGACTTTTTCCTCGACGGTGTCGCGGGTGACGATGCGATAGGCGAAGACGGGCAGGGTTTGGCCGATCCGGTAGGCGCGATCAATGGCCTGAGCTTCGACGGCGGGATTCCACCAGGGATCAAGGAGGAAGACATAGTCGGCGGCGGTGAGATTGAGGCCGACACCGCCGGCCTTGAGACTGATGAGGAAGACTTGCTTGGCCGGGTCGTTCTGGAAGCTGTTGACCAGCGTGGCGCGGTCCTTGGTCTGGCCGTCAAGGTAGCAGAAGTCAATGCTGTTGCTGATGAGGCGTCGCTGCACGATACGGAGGAAGCTGGTGAATTGCGAGAAGACGAGGATTTTGTGCTCGGCGTCAATGAGGGTAAGGATGCGTTCTTCGATGAGATCGAGTTTGGCGGAGCCCTCGTCGCGCCGTTTTTCGTCCAGCAGTCCCGGGTGGCAGGCAGCTTGACGGAGACGGAGGAGGGCAGCCAGGGCGTCAATGCTGCCGCTGGCCGCAGAAGCGCCGGTGCTGTTCTTGTCGCCGGCGGCGAGCAGTGCCTGGCGGTAGAATTCCTTGAGTTCGTCGTATTCGTGTTGCTGTTGCTCGTCCAGCTCGCACCAGATGATTTGTTCGCTTTTTGGCGGCAGGTCCTTGGCTACCTGCTGCTTGGTGCGGCGGAGGATGAATGGCCTGACGCCTTGACGCAGGCGTTGCAGGGTGTCGGAGGAGAGATTGCCGCTGGTGACGGCTGTGCCGCCGGGGAGTTTGGCGCCGATAAGGCCCGGGTTGAGGAAATCCAGCTGACTGAAGAGCTCGCCGAGATGATTTTCCATGGGCGTGCCAGTCATAACCAGGCGGTGGTCGGCCTTGATGACGCGGGCGGCGCGGGCGGTGGCGCTGTCGCGGTTTTTAATTGCCTGCGATTCATCGAGGATGCAGTAATCGAAGTGGACCTTGGCGAGTTTGATGGCGTCATTGCGGAGGGTGCCGTAGGTGGTGAGCACGAGATCAACGTCCACGAAGGCATCGGGTCGGCATTGTCGGGCGGAACCCGCATGGACGACGAGGCGCAGTTGCGGCGCGAAGCGCGCGGCTTCGGCCTGCCAGTTGAAGAGCAGTGATTTGGGCATGACAATCAGGGAAGGTCGCTGCCCGTCAGGGCGACAGCGACGGCTTTCCAGCAGGGCCAGGACTTGGACGGTTTTGCCGAGGCCCATGTCATCGGCGAGGCAAGCGCCGAGGCCATTGCGTTGCATGTGCAGGAGCCAGCGCAGGCCGTCAAGCTGGTAGGGGCGCAGCGTGGCTTGGAAGGACGGCGGCAGGGTGGTGTCGTCGGGCGGCGGCGCGCTGGTGATGGCGGTGACGCGCTGCCGGAAACGCTCATCGGCTTCTATCTGGCGGTCTTGCAGCAGGGCGTCAACAATGGCGGCTTGTTCTTGGCGGAAGCGGATTTTGTCACTGCAGCAGTCACCGATTTCGGTGAGGACGGTGAAATTTTCCAGCCATTCGATGGGGAGGATGCCGTAGGTGCCGTCGTCAAGGCGTACAGCATTTTTGCCCTCGCGCTTGGCTTTGAGCAGTATGGGCAGCGAGACGGTCATGCCCTCAAAGTCCGTGTCGGCTTTGAGGTCAAACCAGTCCATCCCGGATGAGAGCTGGGCTGTTTTGGGGACGGGTTTGCGGTAGGTCTTGCCTTCGGCTTGGACGAGCCAGTCTTCCATGACGAGGGCGCGGACGCAGGCGTCAAGGTCAGCTGGGTTGAGTTTCCAGCCGAGCTCTTCCTTGCTTGCGTTGCGATTCCAGCGGAAGCCGAGTTGTTTGAGGCGTTCGCGGGCTTGGTCTTCGGACTGTTGGTCGCGAATGACGGTTGTGCCGGGCAGTCTGCCGGGCAGGCGAGGAGCGGCGTCTTGTTCGTCACAGCGCGCGCCAGCGTAGTCAAAGGCCAGTTCGGCATGGAGTTGTTCGCGGCCGAGGTAGGTGAAGCGCGCGGTGCGTACAAAGAGCTGCGGAGTCGGGCGGATGCTGACGCGCTGGTGCCGAAGGGCTTCAGGCAATGCGGAGAGATCGAGATCGCTAGCCAGGGCGATCTGGTGGACTTTGGCGCGGGCGGCGTAGGCGTTGAGGGTGATGGCGCCGCGTTGGTGCAATTCCATGGCGAGCTGTGCGGCGCCGGCGAAGTCCACGGGTACGAACTCGTTTTGGCAGAATGCGAAGCCGGCGGGGAGGAGCAGCTGGCAGTCGCTCAGGGCGATGCTGGCATCGCTGAGCTGGATTTTGCCGGTGAACGTAAAGTGGCCATTGGCGGCGGGCTGGACCTCCAGGATGAAAGGCGCCGGGAGGGCATGAGCCGCTTGCGTCGGCACGACGCCGTGCAGTTTTGCGGGCTTTTCGCTGCGGGTTAGCCAGCGTGCGCGGCGGGTTTCTGCGAGCATGGGCAGGACGCTGTCCAGTAATGGGTTGGGTACGGTAGATGCCTGCGGGGGCTGTTTGGGGCTGCCCGGCGCGGCGTGGCCGGCGCTGGCTTTGGCGGCCCAGAGCAGCCTGAGCAGGTCGCGGTCTCTGACTGTGGGCACGGCGGTTTCGCCTTCGGGCACGAAGGGCTGCGCTGGTGGCGGCGTGTCGCCCGGCGTGGCGTGTGGCCGCCACCAGGTTTCAATGACCAATCCCTGGCCGTCAGCCGGCTGTTGTTCCAGGCGGATGACGTTGAGGATATCGATGGGCGTGTCGTCATTGAGGACGAAATTGGGCATGGGTGGCACGGCTGCGGCGTGTGTGGCCGCGGGGACGTCGTAGACGACGCGGGGCTGGTTGGCATCGGCACCAGAAAGGGTGGATTTGCCGCTGCGGCGCGGACGGCGGTGGCCTTCAAACTCGTAGTGCTTTTCCCCTGCTGGTTTTTTGTCGTCTTTCGGGCTGTGGTTCGGTATGGGTATGGCCTTGTTGACATTGCGCTTCAGGGCCAGGGCGAGGTCGTGGTTGTCCTGTGCGCTTAGGATTGCCGCCCAGAGATGTTGGCAGAGAACGCCCTGCTGAAAGTCAGCGCATTCGCATTGAGGCTGGAGGACGTTGCCTGCAAGTTGGAGGGAGCAGGTGACGGTGCCATGATCGTCCTCGCATTCACAACAGATGCGGTCGGCGCCGCCCCAAAGTTGCCGGCAATGCGCCTGGGCGATGAGAACGTCACCGAGGTCGCGCTGGGCAGCAGCGAAGTTATGGGCGAATTTATCGACGATATCGGCGGGCGGCATGGCGTGGAGTGAGGCGAGGCTGAGGAAGACACTGTTCTGATTACGGCATCTCCAGGTGCTTAGGACAGGCTGGAGGTGGCCGAATCGGGAGACTTGGGCTGATAGTCTAGTTGGCGCAGGACAAGAGCGCTTTCAATGCTGCCAAAGATGAGCATGAGGTAACCCGCGCCCTCACAGGCTTCCTCAAAAACGCGTTTGTAGATGCGGTTGTAATCGTCTTGAAGAAGGGTCTGCAGGAATGTGCCATCGCCGACGAGTTGCGCCAGCGGGACGGCAATGATGACGGCCGCCCAGAGCGTGGCGAAGGCGTGGGTGGTGGCGAAGCGCATGAGGATGGCAAGGACGTTGCGGCGCCATGGCCAGGCAACAAGAAGCGCCATCAATGGGAAGGCAAAAGCAACTTTCCAGCCCAGAATGGGTATGAGCGAGTCCAATACCTTATCCAGTTCGCGGCATGCGGCAAGGGCAGTGACTGAAGCCATCATCAGGCAGAGCAGTCCTGAAGCACTACGGAGCCGTGCGACTGTGAGTAGGATGCTGCTGGAGAGGCACAGCATGCTAAATTGCAGCCATTCGAAGGTGCCATTTTCCTTGAAGAACAAGGCAGCCTGGTTGGTGCTCCAGTAGGGAATGCGGAGAAAGAAGAGGAAGAAAGCCAGGGAATAAATGCCGTAACGAACGATGACTGCCAATGGGGCGAAGGCCGAGGTGGGGGCGTTGTGATGGGGCATAGTATGGTGATTTGGCAGAAAAGCCTTGTGGTGTAGATGCTGTTGGTGTTGGTTGTGAGGCGAGCGGGAACAATGGCTGGGCAACCCCGTATTTTTATTGACGATGCTGGTCGCAGAGTGCGAGATAATCGGCGGGACGAGACGGACTCGATTACCGAGACCGGGCGTCGTGCCGTGGCTCATGTTTGACTGGGCTGGGTGTAACAGGTGAACGGCGTAGGCAAGAGCATGGAGAACAGCAATTTTGCGCCAAAAGCACAAGGGAGTACCGGCGCGCTTGCCTGGCGTGATAGCCCATATCAACGAGGACGATAGGCAAAAATTAGTGCTGTCTGTCTGAAATGCAAATGCGATTGGTGAATGTGGACAGTGTGGACAGTGTGGACA
>JAAZKQ010000639.1 GCA_012799755.1 Lentisphaerota bacterium
AGCAGGCACGAGCCGCTGCCCCGGCAGCGCTTGCGGCTGTGCCCCAAGCACAGGTCCGACCGGCTCCGCACCCGGAGCGTGCGCCAAACCCAGGCGAGCAAAACAGGCGCTGTCGCGGAAAAAAGAGCCCTTGGTCCATCCCCAGGAGCTGTCTTCCGCAAAGTCCTTCAATTTGCGTGAACGCGCCAGCAGGACTTCAAGCTGACCGGTGGCGGCAACGGCATTCTCAGGGAGAGTAATGGCGAATTGAGCGGTCCAGGTTTGGGCTTGCTTGGACACGGCGCCGTCCCAAGCCGGCACTGTTGGCTTTTCGCTGACATTGGCCGTCGTCGCCCGAGAGTGCCAATCCGTATGGAAGCCGATTATCTTTCCTGCGGTGGCATTGCTCAATTTGGCGCCGGCCGGCGTCAAGCCAAACTGCAGTAGACCGCCGTCTGCCGCTGTTTTGATGAAGACTTCAACCGTGTCGTCACTCCAAGTGCCAGACTGGGTTCGCACGTCGGCGAGGCGCGGCTCGTCGCAGCGCATGATGATGTGGAGCGTGTTGCCGGTCAAGGCGAGGCGGGCTGCGGTATTGGCGGCAGGCTGTTTGGGCTCGGCGCCAAGGAGAAGGAAGCTGTTGACGCTGGCAGCCTGGCCCCATTCGGGAGCGCTCCAATCCGCAGTCAGAGACGGCGCTGCGATCTGTGGCACCCGCAGCCGCGGCGGCATCTCAAGGTCGGCAATGGCGAAGTCGCTGAACCAGATGGGCTTGCCAACGCCAGTGGCGACAAGTGACAGCTTGAAGGCGCGGCATTCGGGTGCTGTCTTGATAACCATGTTGACGTCCTGCCAGCCTTGTTTTTTGTTATCGGTCCTGGTGGCATGAGTCAGGTATGTTCCGTCTTGCAGGCGTTCATAGAAGTAGATTGAGGCGGCGCCCTCCGTCTTGACGGCGCCTGTGAGAAGGAAATGCTTCTCTGGCCGGGCCGGGATGTCAAATTGCGAGACCCGGAAGATCTGCCTGCTCTGGAGAGCTGTGTGTAGGATCAGTTTCTGGCACGAGCGACCATCTTCCTCCGTCACGGCGCATTCCCCCTGCACGCCGGTAGTGCTGTCGCATCGCCACTGATCGGCGATGCCGTCGTTATCGGCGTCGCCACGAAAATTGCCGTTCAGGAGCAGGTTGGCGTTGGCTGTCAGTGCCATCAGCACCCCAAGGAAGAGTAGAAAAACACGAAGCGGAAAAAGGCGATGCTTGTCGGTTCTCATGGTGGTTCCTTTCTTAAAAGATTTGGGGCGCTTGACGGCGATGTATTCTAGTTGACTCAGGGAAGGACATCAGCGAAAAAATTCGGGTTGGCCTGGTTCCATTCCAGGGTAAACGCGGCGGGAAAGCGTTTGAGCAGAGCCAAGACGAAAACGGCGCATGGCTCGGCATCAAGAATCGTGGTGTTCGCATCGCCGAAGCGGACGCGGGATAGTGCCCCGATGGCCTCGAAATGCGGTTCGAGGCAGGCATAGTAGCGGGAATGATTGCCGATATGCCGGCGCGACGGCACGGAATGACGCCGGCCGGCTTCGTCAATGACAATCAGTTGTTGCGGTGTGTCGCTGAGGATGTGGGCGGCCTGCCCCCACTCTTCAACACCGTGCAGGAAAGTGTTGGAGGCGATGCCGGCCCCGATGAACATGATTTTGGCGCGACGCTGCCGGAGTCGTTCCCAAGGCGAACCAAGGGCGGCCGGAGAATCAAAGCGTTCATGGCCTTCGACGAAGGCTTCGGCATCGCGGCCCAACGCCGCCACCGAATGGGTCGGATGACGTGAACGGTGCACGCCGGGGCGTTGTCGGAACAACTCGGGCAAAATACCGACTACCGACGGGGTGTCGCGAACCGAAAACACCGGCTGCTCGGCATTGACATTGCTCCAAGTCAGGGTCGGAAACACCAGCAGGCCCTCGTCCCGCAGATAGTCGCTCAGGACATCAAGGACGGTGTCGGCACGGCCCTCGACCTGGCCGATGGATTTCATGGAGGAATGTACGAGGAGCGTGTCCTGCCGGCGGATGCCGCTCCGCTCCAGGTCGCGAGTCAGGCTGGCGTAGCTGTGGATGGTCTGGCTCATGGTCCTTCGTTTTGTTTCTATGCCGGCAACCGCCCAAATGGCATGCTTGGTTTTTGCGAGAAAGACGGAGAGAAATGTCTTTCGCTTCGCCCGTGCTGTCACTGTAAGGCTCTGTCTGGCGTCTGCGCACGGAGATGAACGATGGCGGCAAATTATTTCAAATATATCAGAGGCCGGGCGAATTTCCAAACCGGCTGGAAGCCGCACATGGCAGTGCCCTGTAAGCGGTCACCGATTGATAAAGTGGACATTGTGGACATTGTGGACATTGTGGACATTGTGGACA
>JAAZKQ010000640.1 GCA_012799755.1 Lentisphaerota bacterium
CTGAGGCACAAAGCGCCATGAAAAAAATTGTTAAATGAAGAGTATTGGACATATGCGACGTACAAGACGTATGATGCGACATACAAGACGTATGGAGCAAGATGAAAGGGGAATGTGCCGTCGTCCACCGAGTCCACCCTGTCCACCCTGTCCACCTTATCAAAGACTGCCCAACTACGCCAGAGCGATTACGGCGTGTGCGCTTTTTCCCGCCGCCGCCGTTTGGTCTTTCGCGTCGCGCCTTTATCTTAAAGTTTCCGTCGGCAAGTCGAGATCAACACAAGCACCCCTAACCAAGGAAGCGCCATGGCAGTCATTACCCTTGATGCTCTGAGCAAGAAAGACGGCAGCAGCTACGTCATCCCTCCCCTGCCCCAGCCGGCCTGCGAGAAAGGCGAGTTCATTATCGCCGCCACGGGCTTGGAACACGGCCACATCAATGGCATGTGCGCTGATCTCTGCAAGGCTGGTGCGGTTCTCAAGTGGGTCTATGACCGTGATCCGCAAAAACAGGCCAAACTGCTGGAAAGATACCCCGACGCCAAGGCCGCCCGCTGTCTGGAAGAGATTCTTGACGATCCGGCGGTGCAACTGGTCGCCGCGGCGGACGTCCCGGTGCTCCGCGGGCCGCTCGGCATACGGGTCATGGAAGCCGGCAAAGACTACTTCACCGACAAGACGCCTTTCACCAGTCTGGATCAGCTTGCGACCGCCCGCCAGAAAGTGCGTGAAACCGGTCGCAAGTACATGGTGTACTATGGCGAGCGCCTCTGCTGTGAATGCGCCATGCTCGCCGGCGACCTCATCAGCCAAGGCGCCATCGGCAAGGTCCTTCAGGTCATCGGCCTCGGTCCGCACCGTCTTGGCCCGCCCAGCGGTCGCCCGGACTGGTTCTTCAAGAAAGAACAATACGGCGGCATCCTCTGCGATATCGGCAGCCACCAGTGCGAGCAGTTCCTCCACTTCACCGGCGCCAAAGACGCAAAGGTCAATTTCGCCCGCGTCGCCAACTTCGGCCACCCGGAATTCCCTGAGCTGGAAGACTTCGGCGAGGCATCACTGATCGGTGACAACGGCTCGTCCTTCTACTTCCGCGTGGACTGGTTTACGCCCGATGGCCTCCGCACCTGGGGCGATGGCCGCACCATGATCCTCGGCAGCGAAGGAACCATTGAGCTGCGCAAGTATGTTGACATCGGCAACGACCGCCCCGGCAATCAGCTCTATCTCTTCGATCAGAAGCAAGAAGTGCGCATTGACGCCAAAGGCACGGTCGGCCATCGTTTCTTCAGTCAGTTCATCCGCGACTGCCTGGACCGCACGGAACTGGCCATGAGCCAGGAACACGCCTTCAAAGCCGCGGAACTCTGCCTCAAAGCCCAGCAGGCCGCCGACGCCTAGCAAGAGCTCGTCCGAAAAGCATAAGTGGGTTTTGCGAGGAGGCAGGAAAGGGTCATTGACCCTTTCCTCCCCCTCGCGCTCCCCCACCTATCCCTTTTCGGCTCAGCGCCTTGCGGCAATCGAAAAGCGATTGCGCAAGGCGCTGAGCGTCAGTTGTCGAAGGCAGGAGCCGAAGTTTTCTCTGTTGTTTGTGCGGTAATCATGTCTATTTTATGGTTAAAGAAAGGTTGATACAAACGCTTGCGACAGGCAAAAATTACCTGTGTTCCTTTTCGGACGACCTCTAAAATGGCATTTCAGGAGTTGGAAACCGAGGAGCTTAGCCATGCACTATGTTGAAGTCAAGTATCAGCCTGAGCGTTCACGAGCCTGCTTGGGAAGTCCGAGTTTGGTGAAATTGGACGACGGGGACTTGGTGGCGACGCATGACTATTGGGGGATTCAGACGCTGACGGGCGATTGCGGCTTGTCCAGCGTCTATCGCTCCGAGGATGATGGCGTGACCTGGGAGAACGTGACCCATATCATCAGTGCGCAGTGGGGCACCTTGGTCAAGCTGCCCGATGCCCTTTACCACATCAGCGCCACTCGTGAATATGGCGACATGGTCATTCGCCGAAGCACGGATGGTGGCTTTACATGGTCGCTGCCACGGGATGAGAAATCGGGGGTTTTGTTGCGGAACGAATCCCGTGAAGGCGCTACGAAATATCGTTTCGAGTGCGGCGGCGGGACATTGGTCCATGACGGCTATCTGTACAAATCCTATGACAAGTACGCTTACGCTCCCGGCCAGAGTCCTTGGGAAGCGGGCAATTTCGGCACCGGGATGGCACGCATACCGCTGGATAAGGATCCATTGGATGCCGGCAATTGGACATTCAGCAATATCCTGACTTTCGATGCGGCAAAACTGCCCGACCCCAAACTGTCGCTGGGAAATAAGACCGGCTGGTTGGAAGGCAATCCCTTGCCGACGCCGGACGGCAAGATCGCCTCCATCATGCGGGTTCATGTCGCCAAACCCAATGTGGCGGCCTATTTGACCTTGAGCGATGACGGGAAAGTCTTTTCCTTTGACTATGAGACTGGCCTGATTGATTTCATCGGCGGGCATTCGCGGTTTTACGTGCAGCAGGATGCGGTGACGGGCTTGTACGTGACCTTCAGCAACTTCATTACCGATGAGCCGGTGCCGACGCATCGGAACCTGTTGAGTTTGGCGGTATCAGAGGACCTGCGGCATTGGCGGCGCGTGAAGGACGTGATGCGCGACGAGTCAGGATTGCCGCCTGCCTTGTCCCGCCAATTGACTGGATTTCAGTATTCCTCGTGGCAGTTTGATGGTGACGACATCATCCTGCTTTGCCGGATGGGCTATCGCGGGTCTGTAAATTTCCACGATGCCAATCGGATCACCTTCCATCGCTTCAAGGGCTGGCGGTCGTGGCTTTGAACAATTGAATAGGAGAGAATTGGCCTGACTCGGCTAATTGCTCGGATGGCAAGCGCAAATCAAGAAAGGCTCGGCATGAGAACGCAACTATCCTGTATCGTATGGGTTATGACGGTGGTCGCCACGGCCATGCTGTCGGCACAAGTGCCGGCAAGGGCGGGGCATTGGACTTTTGACGGCGCCCTGACTGCTCAGAATGGTCGTGGGCAAGATCTGTACATGGCCAATCCCGAATATGCGGCGGGGCGTTCCGGCCAGGCCTTGCGCTTCAGCGTCGCCAAGACGGCGACGATTATGGACGCGCCGGATCTGCGGCTGGCGCCGGGTTTTCGTCTTGCCTGCCGGGTGCTGCTGGAAAAACTTCCTGCGGGCAATTCCTGGGCGACGATTGCGATCAAGGGCCGTCTCAGCAAAGGCGAGTACTTTTTGCGGGTTGATCCGGCCAATGAAGGGCAGGGTTTCGCCTTTTTCATCAGTAGTGAGGGCAGGTGGGAACCGCGGGTGCGCTCCAACATCAAGGCGGAGGTCGGAGTGTGGTATGACCTTGAGGCAGGCTGGGACGGCCAGGAGATTTGGCTGACAGTCAATGGCGAAACGACTCGGACTGCCCGCCAAGGCGATGTCAAGCCGAGCTATGCGCCCGTGCAGCTGGGAGACTTTGACGGCTTGCTGGATGAGCTGAGCATCAGCAGCCCCATGAAAAGTACCAGTGTGGGCTGTTGGCATTTTGATGGCGACTTGCAGGACCAGTCCGGCCTGGGGCATGATTTTGTCAGTACGGGCAAGGCGCGCTTCCTGCCGGCGGCTGCCGGCCAGGCTCTTGAACTGGGCACTGCGGAATTCAGCGTGCCCAGCAACAAGGAATTGCAGCTGGCGCCGGGCTTGCGCATTGCCTGCTCCGTGCTGTTTGATGAGATTCCCGAGGCGCCCACGCCCATTGTGCTCAAGGAAAATGAGTACATGTTGCGGGTAAACCCCAAGGTCGAAGGCAGCAACTTTGCTTTTTTTGTGTTCAAGAATGGCAGATGGGAGCCGCGGGTATCGTCGAAAGTGAAACCGCAGCCGGGCCGGTGGTACCACCTTGTCGCTTCCTGGGACGGCATCAACCAGGTTATCGGGGTCAATGGCGAGGTGAACAATAAGGTACATTCGGGCCTTATCGAGCCGGGGGACGCGCCGCTGACGCTTGGCACCTTCAAGGGACAGATTGACGAACTGCTCATTGAAAATCCCCGACTGGCGGTCATTGGCATAAGCGATTTGATGACCGACAATATGTTGTTGCGTAGCGGTCGTCAAGAACGTCTGAGTGGCGTGATCCGCAATTATGGCCGACCCTTATCCGGCTGCGAAGTCAGCTTGAGCCTGTCGGATGGCGTCATCTGCGAGAGCGCCGCCACGCTGACGCTGGGGCCGTTGGACAGCAACGCCGCCGTGCCCGTCGCATGGACTCTGAGCTCTGCTGAGAGTAAAAGCGCTAGGGCCACCATCCGCATGGTGGCCTCGGATGGCACAGTTGAGACCACGCCCAAAGTGCTGGCGTTTTTGCCCGAGACTGACCCGGATTTTTCGGCTCGCGCCTGGAATCCGCCGCTGGGCAAAGTAGCAAGCGCCCGCACCTATTACGTTGACGCCATGGATGGCGACAATGCCCATGACGGCACGACGCCCGAGACCGCCTGGCGTGATTTTACACCGGTGAATGGGCGGACGCTGGGCCCGGGTGAGCGACTGCTGATTCGTCGCGGCAGTGTGTTGCGGCAGGAGCTGCAACTGTCTGCGCAGGGCACGGCCGAAGCCTGGGCGGAGATCGGCGCCTACGGCGAAGGCCCCCGACCGGTTATCCGCCGCAATTGGCATATCAACGATCGTTGCGTGCTCATAAAAGACCCCGATTACCTCGCTATCCGTGGCCTGACGGTCTGCTATGCCGGCATCGGCTTGACCGTGAATTATTCCCGCTCGGGGCATCGCGGACTGCTCATAGAAGACTGCATTGCCCACCATATCGAGGGGCTGTACCGTTTCAATGCCCATGGCATACCCGAATGGCGTGATGGGCGCGGCGCGCCAGGCGGCGTGAGGGGCGGCATTGGCTTCGGCGGCGCGCAGGGGGAAGACATTGTCTTCCGGGACTGCGAGATGTTCCAGTGCTCTGCGGGTTTCCGCGCTTCAGGGTGGAATGTGTTTATTGACCGCGTGTTTTGCCACGACAATTTTACGCACAATACGTCGCCGCATCCATATTTGGTCAGCGTCAACCGGGCATACCTGGTGAACAGCATCTTTGACGCGGCGGGCTGGCATGCCCACGCCGGCACCATGGGCATCATGCTGGCCGGCACCAACGGTCTGATCATTCGCAACTGCCACTTCCTGAATCAGCCGGATTCAGGCTCCCATGACCAAGGCGGCATTGACTTCGAAGCCGGCGGCGACGGCAATCTGATTGATCGCTGCACCTTCCGCAACAACGCCGGCGCCGCCATCGAAGTGCTTGGCTTGAGATCGCCGCAGACTCGCAATGTGGAGATCACCAACAGCCGTTTTGACCGCAACAACGTCGCCCATAAGCTCGGGCCGGCGGAAATCTACATCTGGGGCGGCTCGCAGGACCCCATCGTCTGCTGCAGCAATGGCATCATTCACAACAATGGTTATGTCCTGTACCCGGGAGTGTCCTTCTATGTCAACAAGGCGCCGACGCTCACAAACTGGGCGCTGGCGGACAATACGGAATTCAGCAGCTGGGAAGCCTTGGATGCAGCCATGCCGTTGAACAATCCGCCGGCGATCAGCATGGGACCGGAAATCTGGACCGACCAGCGGCAGGTGACGCTCAAGGCCGAGGTCAAGGATGACGGCCGACCGGCCGACGGTCAATTGCGCTGCGTCTGGGAGCAGATTCATGGCCCGGGCAGAGTTGTTTTTGCCGACGCCGGCGCGAGCACGACTACGGTCGAATTCAGCGCGCCCGGCGATTATCTGTTGCGCTTGAAAGCTGATGATGGTGAACACTGGCGCAGCGCCATGACCACGGTGCATATCCTGCCCGCCGGCAGCGCTGTTGCGCGCGCCTGGTCTTTTGCCACGCCGCAGGACAAGGAGGGCTGGAGTGAGGCGAATCTGGGCACAAAGGACGAGGACTTTGACGCGGTTACCATCATGGGCTGCATTTCCCGGCCCGTGCATCATGTGGGCGGCGGTCATTATGTCTTGGCCGTCTTGGAATCCGGCGATGCTCATATCGTGTCCGCTGACAATCTCGGCGAAGACCTCGCCGCGAACCGCCGCGTGGGCATTCGTTTCATGAATAGTACGCCGGCTGCGCGTATGCGCCTGCGCTTCACCACGGACGCCGCGCCGGAATGGTCCGATCAAGCCAGCCAGGTCTTTGAGGTCGTGCCTGGCGACAATGAAACGCGCCTCTATACCCTTGACCTGTCGCAAAACGCCGCGTGGCGCGGCACGCTCAAACAGCTGCGGCTGGACTTCTCCCACGACGGCACGCCCGTCACCGGCAGCTGCCGCATAGATTACATCTGGATCGGTCGCGGCAGGTAGGAGATTATAGTTGGTTTTGCGAGGGGGAGGAAA
>JAAZKQ010000641.1 GCA_012799755.1 Lentisphaerota bacterium
TCACCCCTGACAAGCCAAAAAATCGCCAAGTAATAGCAAATTGTGCTTCTGGATGATTTTAGCTGCCTTGTCACGATTGTGATTGGACCGTTCTTCGTTGCGAGTTCAGACGACTCGGGCGGCGAGTTTCATAGGAGCCCGGGGTTGCGCCACAGGCGCAACCCCAGGGAAGCCCCACCCGAAACAGCACGCTGAAGGCGTGCCACATAGCAGACACGAAAGATGGTTTTCAGCGCAAGGCAACAGAAAACAGCCAATTATCAATGAGTGACCGATTATGTATCGGTAATGCCGCCTGCGACTGCGAGCTACGCCTGTCATGCAGAAAAAAGCCCCGCGTTCCCATAAGCAAGAACGCGGGGCTGAAAGCTGGTATCCGGGAGAGGAATCGAACCTCCGACCAAAAGTTTAGGAAACTTCTGCTCTATCCACTGAGCTACCCGGACGAGAAACAATGACTGCGCCCGCTTAGCTTGCACACGACCAAGAGAATGTTGTGCGTTATTACGGCAGGCGCAGCTAAAAATGAATTGCTACTATAACTTTCGGCGCAGCCCCTTGCAACCCTCCCTGAACCGACCGCGCCAGTCATCTGGCGGCTCATCTCCGCCATAGAACCACCGCCGGCGTTACTTTTTTGTGGTGAGTGCAGCGGGGGTTTGCGCAGGCCCCGGCACCATAAAGTCCACGTGGTGATGCAGCATATCATTGGCACGCTGGGCGACGTTGCTCAGATGCGCGGCTATGCGCTCCAAATTCGCCAGCATTTCGTCGTACACCACGCCTTTTTCCACGGTGCAGGCTTTGGACTTCAGGCGCGCTTCGTGGTTGCGCTCGAAGCGCGACGTCATCATCTTGACTTCCGCTTCCAGTTGGACCACCTTGGTAATCGCATTTTCGTCATTTTTGGTCATGCCCTCAATCAGTAGGTCAGATAGTTTGCAGATGTGCTCGTTGATTTCTCTGATTTCATTAATAGCCCATTCGGAAAAAGGCCCGTCGTCCTGCGAGACCAATGGCTCAATAAGATCAAAGATATTGATAGCGCGGTCACCTATGCGCTCAACGTCGTTGACGCAATGCATGAACACCGGAATGATCGCCGACTGCCTCTCGCTGAGTCTACGGCGCGTCAATTTCACCAAGTAGTCAATGATATCGCGCTGGGCGTCGTCAATGCGATTTTCCATTGCCCGCACCTGCTCGTCCTCGGATTGATCGCAGTGCAGCAACGCGTTGATGGCCTTCTGGGAAAGCGCCATTGCTTCACGCGTCATGCTGATCAGAGAAAAGAGCACCTGGTTGAGCGCCGCTGACGGCGTATTCAGCAGATGCGGCTCAAGATAGCAGATGCGGCTCTCGCCACCCTCGCCCGGCGCCTTGTCCGGCAGGATAAAACGCACTGTCGCCGCCACCGCGTTGATGAAGGGCAGGAACAGCATCACATTGCAAATATTGAACAGCGTATGCGCCGCCGCAAGATGTCGGCCAATGTTCTCGGGTGGCTCAGCGAAGACATCACCACTGGTAATCACATTCACCAACTGCAAGAAACATGGCGCCTGGTTCCAAGGGACATAGAGGAGCGGCACCATGATAAGCACGCCGATGACTTTGGTGATGGTCGCCGCCAAGGCGGTCTGCATGGCCGTGCGGCTGGTGTTGATCGCAGCCAGAAATCCCGTGATGGTTGTGCCGATGTTGTCTCCGAGGATCAGCGGCACCGCCGTGTAAAAGTTGATCAGACCACTATCTGCCAAGGCAATGGCCAGGCCGACCGTTGCTGAACTGCTCTGCACCACCATGGTCATGACAGTACCAACGGCAATCGCGCCCAGAACCGCCATGAAGGGCGGGTAGCCGGCGGCGTCAGGAGTGCAATCGAACATGCGGAAGAAAGACACAAAGGTGGGGAAATCCGCAATAGCTTTGAGCTCCCTGGACATCATAGTCATGCCGTAGAACAGCAGGCCAAAGCCTAGGATGGCGTTGCCGACGCCACGCGTCTGGCTTTTCTTCGCCACCAGCATAAAGATCACGCCGATGCTGATGGCCGGCAGGGCTAGTCCATCCAATTTGAAGGATACCATCTGCGCCGTCACCGTCGTGCCGATGGAGGAACCAAGAATGACGCCGATCGCCTGCGTGAGATTCAGCAACGACGCATTGACAAAGCCAACGACCATGACCGTACAGGCGCTTGATGATTGGATCAGCGACGTCACAACCAGGCCCGCCAACATGGCAAAAAAACGATTGCCGGTGAAAAGCTGCAGCAGCCCCTTGAGGCGGTCACCCGCAAATTGCTGCAAGCCGTCGCTCATCAGCATCATACCGAAGATGAAGATGCCCAGGCCACCCAAAACACCGATCACGATGTTGACGCGGCTGATCGCCAGCGCCCGAATCAGCACGCCACGCGAGCGGAAAGCGCTATGGCTGTCACCGATTTCAGCCAATATCTCGTACTTGCCGGTGTAGCCTTCGCCCGACTCGAACGAAGTCGTTGCCAAGCCATCCGCGTTGGTCAGAACCCGGCGCGCTGACAGTTTAGCCTTCGGGGAGCCCGAGATAGGGGTGAAAAACACCGGCACGCCTGCCAACGGCTGCTGATTTTCGTCCACTACCCGCAACTGAATGGGGGCGGGCAACTCGTCACCGGCCAGCGTTTCCTGATTGTCGCCGATAAGCTGCAAGCCGTTGACGATGTGAAAAAAAACAGGCTTAACCTCGGGAAAATCCGGGCAGGACACTTTGAAGTACTGGTCACCCAGCGCATGACCCGGGTGCAAGATCACCCGGAAAAAGCCGCCCTTATCCGTCTGACCAAGGGCCGGTTCGGCCGTTGCGCCACTATCGGCATAGACGGGCTCGATCTGCACCCGCACATCTGCCGCAGGTCGCCGCTGACTCGGCGCGCCCAAATGCGAATGGCGCAGGGGCCCGAGAATTTCGATGACGACTTTCTCTTCGCAAGGCGTGCCCGGCAGGGCCGTCTGTCCCGCCCCCGACCGCACGGATATCAGTGACGGCACGCGCTCCTCACCCGGCAGGCAACCCGCCAGCGTGAACAGCAGAGGCAACAGCAGCAATCCACAAGCACGCCGCCAGAAAGCGCCAAGCTGAACGGGGCGGACTGCAAAACGCCTAATCGTCAAATGCATATGCTATCCTTGTGGGCTCTATCCCACCGCAGCAGAGCGGTATCCTTAGCAGCGGTCCCGGCATCAGCGGGAATGACACGAGCCTAGAGATACGGCTGAAAAATCAGAATCAGGGCGAAAAGTAAAAACAGACCGGCAAAACATCGCGACCAGCGCGGCTGCCGCGCCGCCAAGTCAATACTGTCGCGAAAACGCCACGGCGCACCCAACAAAAACAGGCCGATCACGCCGATGGCCAGACAGACCAACGAATAGACTGCGCGCGCGCTCAGGTCATGTACAAATGCGTCATGCACCAGTTGATTAGCGCACAAAACAAAAAAACCTCCTAGTGCTCGCGCGAAAAGGAAGTCCAGAAAGAAAAAACAGAGGATGCCGCCAACCGGCACCATCAGCTTGACCAGGAAATGGAAACGAGAAAGATCACCCTCAAGCATAACACAGGCGTGATAAGCCGCCCAGACCAGGCAGATGCTGCCCAATGCCGAGCCCAGCCAGCGCTCCCGAGGTAGAGTCCGTTGCCAATCGCGCAGTCCCCTCGGCAGGACGCCGTAGAGAACCGCGAGGAAAAGGCAAGATGCACCCAAGCATGTTGAAAGCAAAATGAAAGAAACCATGCGCGGTCACTACCGTTCTGTTTATGAGGTCCCCCACGGCATCAATGCTGCAGCAGTCATTTGACGCCCGTGATCCATTCAGACTCGAACCATGTGATGTTCAGTTCAGTGCGCAGGTTGACGCCACTCAGGTGCCGGATCGCCACTTCCAGTTCCTTGAAAGCCCAAAGCAGACAGAGGTACATGTCCTCTTCACTATCAACCACGATGGGCGTGATATTGCCGCGGCGACGCTCGACCTGAGTGACCTCCAACACCCGGGCCTTCTCCCGGAACAACATCAGGAAGGGGAGGAATTTGCTCGGCAGTTTATTCAACTCAGCCATGTAGGCATAAAGCCGGTACAGCGAAAAGCTCTCACGCCCCTCCTGCGTCTGCAAGGCCTCCTGCGCGCGGACGCATTCATCATGAAAACTGATAACGCCAACTGGATTGAGCTCAAACACGCGCCGCTCCTCGTCAAAGCGACAAGCCCATTCCGGGAACTGTCCATCTTCGGAAAAACGAAAAGACGCAGAACAGTCCTCAAGACTATTCTGCGTCCGCACAAAATGTTCACTCAGTGTCTCAACAAAAGCACGATATCTGCGCATACCTCGGTCTAAGGCCAAAGCGGCAGTCGCTGTCGGTTTGCGCTTGTAGGCCAAGGCCAACTTTTCCAACTTATTCCAAGACATTCCAGATGTCCTCAACGGGGCAACCATGGCATTGCGGCATACCGGACCAAACCGGCACCCCCGCCACGCATGGCTTACGGCAGGAGCATAGCAATGCTTAAATGTAACCCAAAACCGACAAAAGCCAAATAATCACAGGCCATTGTCGGCCAAGCAAGGCAAGCGGTCACCCTTTGATAACAGTGCTTTGCTCATGATATTTCCGCTGACAAAAACGCCATGGAAGCACAGTTTGGA
>JAAZKQ010000642.1 GCA_012799755.1 Lentisphaerota bacterium
TCGACGCTGAAACGACGACGCTTGTTCATGTGACGACCTCCGGTTCTGCTTCTCAACATAACCGCGATCCGGAAAGTCTCCCTTATTAAATTCTGCTTTTGGTCCTATTTCGACCGAAGCTATACAACAGAACCCCCATACTCCTTCGATTACGCTTCCCATGCCGCTGCCAATGCGTCCCCCGCGAGTATGGAAGATTGAGCTAGTAAGTTCGTTGACTTTATTGATTGATTGACTAGTCAGACCAATGACTGTCTGCGCAGCCACCTCTGCCAATTCTACAGACGCAGGCATTATCTAGCTCCTTAACGAAAGATGAAGATACAGTAAACCGGTGACAACAAAAAGGAATTCAGCTAGCGGACGTTGCAGTGGTTCCTCGTCCCAAAGCGTTATTCTAGTACGGCGTGTGGAAAAAAACAAGCTAGAGCGCCTCAATAGAAGTAGGCGCTTGGTACTTATTTTGATTTAGGAGATTCTGCAGCCGCGCGACGAGATCCAGCCGTAGACGACAGCCCTGACAGTGGGCAACTCAGACGTACGCATTGACTTGACGCCTTGATTCCCACGGGAGTTGATTTGGCGGTGCTTTCGGGGTGAATGGCCGCTGCTGTCTTGGCTTGTTTAGCGGGCTTTGTTATATTCCTGAAGTGTATTGAGGGAGGGGGCGTTTAGGTCGTTGTTGCTTAGTATTGAGGAGGAATGGCAGGATGTCGCGAGCGTGGTGTAAGTTTTCGGGAAATCCGGTGATTGCCGCTGAAAAGTGGGGCACGACTTTTGATCCATTTATCCTTGAGGACAGCGGATCGGCGAAGCGTTTTCGGATGTACTTGAGCTGGCGGCCGCAGAACGCGATTGCTCTGGTGGAAAGCGACGACGGCATTCAGTGGTCGGCGCCGCGGATCGTGCTGGGGGCCTCGCCGCGCAAGGACATGCGCGAGTTTCACCTCAATCGCGCTTGTGTGCTGAGGCTTCCCGATGGCAGATACCGGATGTACTACTCGGGCCAAGGACCGGACCGAAGCGCGGAGAAGCACGCGTGCATCTTTGCCGCGGAAAGTGACAACGGTATTCACTGGCAGAAGCTGCCCGAGTTCATGTTTTCGCCGGATGGCGAATGGCAAAGCAAGGGCGTGATGTGTCCGCATGTCCTTTACGACGCTGAGGCGGGGCGTTATCAGATGTGGTATTCCGGCATGAATAACCCCGGGGCATATTATGAACCGGACGCGATTGGCTACGCGGAAAGCCGTGATGGACTCGTCTGGGAAACGCCGTTCGCCGGCCCTGTTTTCCGAGCGGAGGACGTAGAGGGCGGAAAGCTGATCAAGGTGACGGCCGCGCAGGTCATCAAGGACGGCGCTTATTACTACATGTTCTATATCGGCTTTGAAAGTCATTCGCGGGCGACGATCTGCCTGGGGCGCTCGCGGACGGGAACGGGTGAATGGGAAGCACACCCAGACAACCCAATCGTGTCGCCCGACGAGGGACGATGGGACCACGATGCCTGCTATAAACCGGCGGTCTGTGTCGCCGACGGGAAAATCATGCTGTGGTATAATGGCCGAAAAGCCTCAACCGAACAAATCGGCCTGGTCTACAAAAACAGTCCGGGCTTCTGGTAGAGGCAGGGAATTGGTTTGGCGAGATGGCTCGCCACTTCAGAACAGCGTCTTGCCGTCCTCCTTGGGCTTGGCGGCCTTGGCGTCGCCGAGAAGCAAGTAGCCTTCTTGATTATCGGCGCCTGCCTCCGGCTTCGCCTTGCTGCGGTCAATCTTCCATGGCTCGCGCTTGCGGAACTTCGTGGCGAACTTATGCGTAAGGCGGCCTGTTTCTTCCAGGTGCACATAACATTCGCGCATGCAGCCGCGGGCGCCTTCAAGGGCGGATTGATGACGCATGTAGAGGGGAATGATCTGGCCGCCGGGGAAATCCGCCAGGCTCTGGCCGTCCTTGAGGAAAGGATTGTACTCGCTGTTGCTGCCGCGGTAGGCGCTGCCGCATTTTTGCAGATCAATCTTGGCGAATTCGCAGACATGGCCGGCGATAGTGACGCGGTCGCTTTCGGTCGTGGAGATGGCATTGCCGGTGCAGGCTTTGGCGCAGCGCATGCAGCGGTCGCAGATTTTGCCGGTGAAGATCGGGTCGGGCTCCAGCTCGTAGTCGGTCAGCATGGCGGCGAAGCGCTGCATGGGGCCGAATTCCGGCGTGAGGAAGACCTTGCTCCAGCCGAACTGACCGAGGCCGGCGACGAAGGCCGCCACGCGCATGTCAATCATGATATCAGGCTCGGGCAGACCTTCACGCACAGGTATGCTGCGGTTGACGGGCCCATACCAGTCCACATTCGCCCGCAGATAGATATTCGGCAACGGCACGGCCTCATAGCCGTGGTCCTCAATAAAACAGCACAGGCGGCGGATGACGGCCGGCGCAAACACCTCATTGATGCCGGCATAGCCCATGGACGTATAGGCCGAGAAATAGGTGCCCTCTTCGATGCCGCGGAAGTAGCCGCGGGGAATACGGAAGGCCATGACGACGCAGCTCTTAGCCTCCGGAAAGATGTAGCGTGGGTCCCGTTCTTTGGGCGCGCCTTCGAAGCGGTCCATGGAGGCGATGCCCACCAGGTCCGCGCCGTACTCACGGGCCATTTTCTTCACGTCTTTGGCTGTCAGCATGCTGTCAATCCTTTTCTTTGGTGTTTTTCTTCCTGGTATGGGCACGGCGCCGAGGCACCGCTGATGTCGTGGACGAGACGCTGGTTGCTGCCGGGCGCACGGTGGCGCCGACATGCAGCGTGGGCGCCAGCAAGGTCAGAGCCGGCGCCGACTCGCCGTTGCGGAGGCTTCCCAGTAGCTGTACAATGGCCTGGGCGACTCCGGTGGTGGCGTGGCTGACCGCCGTAATTGGCGGCTGGTGAATCAGGCACTCATAGGAGCTGGCCAGCGCAATGAAGCCAAAGTCGTCGGGAATGCGCCGCGTCGGCGAAAAAGAGCTGTAGAACAGATCAATCATGCCGTCTCCAGCCACAAACAGCGCATCCATGTCCTGCTGCAAAAAGTCGTCAATCTTGCTGAGATAATCGCGGATGAAGGCCAGAGAGGACATTCCGAGCATGTGCAACTTCGGCACCTCGTAGCCCGGCAGCGCCCGCGCCAGTTCATCGCAGAAGCCCTCTTCGCGGTACTCAAAGCCAAAATAGCCGTCCCGCCGCAGTAAAGCCGGCCGTTGGTAGCCCGCCGCCAGCAGCGTTTGCGCCGCCAGACGGCCCGCAGCGCGATTGTCCAACGCGACCACGTATGGCAGCAGACCGACGTGGCTTTCCTGGACGCCAATGACATTGCCGCGGCGGGCCGCATAGGCGGCAAGACGCCGGTCAGGCGCATTGGCGCCGCCGCTGTAAATGATCGCATCGGCGCGGTCAAGGACGTCCTCACTCGCCTCGCCCAGCACCAGTTCGCAAGCGTAACCGGCGCGACCCGCCAGTTCCTTGAACACATACCACAGACGATTCCACGCCGGCAGCTGAATCCAATCACGGCCTCGCGCGACAAACAACACCCGCCCCTTGTCCGCAAGCGGCGCCGTCCCCGCGATGACCCGGCCCTGCGCGCTGGATGAGGCCAGCAAGCCCTCCTTTTCCAGCTCCGCCAAGGCAATCCGCAGGGTCGCCCGACTCGTCCCAATCTGCTCGCACAAGGTCCGCTCCGACGGCAGAAAAACCTGCCCGGCAACACGCAATTCAGCCACCAGCGACCGTAAACGCCGCAGAGCCTCGTCACGACGACATATTTTCCGCCGAGGAGCCATGAAGCACCCAATTGAAAGTTAAGAATAAAATGACGTGACTTCCGCCGCAAGCTTTTTAATTATACCACTGGTATAATTATTGTCAACTTTTATCCGCAGATCGCGCAGACTATCGCTTAACCGATCACTCATTGATAAAGTGGACATTGTGGACATTGTGGACATTGTGGACATTGTGGACATTGTGGACATTGTGGACATTGTGGACATTGTGGACATTGTGGACATTGTGGACATTGTGGACA
>JAAZKQ010000643.1 GCA_012799755.1 Lentisphaerota bacterium
GCGCCGATGATTTCGCCATCGGGCTCAAGCGCATAGAGCAACTCATGGCCGGAGTTGCCGACTACGCGCAGCTCGCGTCGAGGCGTGCCGGCCAAGCCGAGGTCCGCCGCGCGCAGGCGCAGTTGTTCGCCGTCAATGGCGCGCTTGCCGGGATTGTCAATGAGAATCTCCCGGCGTTTTTTTGCTGGTCGGCCGCCATCGAGATAGAGTGGAAAATGCCACGGTTCCGCCGCCATGAGCACAGAACCCAGCAATATCACGGCGAGAGACAAAAGACGGTGTGTCTGGCACATAATCAAATCTTCCTGTTTGCTGATGCGGGCGGGGCTTCGCTGCCCGTTTTGCGGATTGCTTATTGTTATTGTTCTTGGAAGGCGAAGACGGTAAAGACGAAAATTTTGAGGTCCTGGCGGCGCCAGGCATTGCCGGGGAGACCGGCTTTCTGTTCGCAGAGAATGCTGAGGAACTGTTCCTTATCCGGCAGTTGTTCCCAGACTTGCGGCAGGAACAAGCCGCCATGATAGCCGGAGCGAACGAGCACGCCGTGCTTGAACGGTTGCACCAAATCGGCGGAAGCTACCTGCTGCATGGGCGACAACACCGATATTTCTATACTGAGCCGCTTCAGTTCCTTCTCCTGCACAGGCATGAAGCGATTGTCTTCAAAGGCCGCGGCGTAGGCGGCGCTTTCCACGGCGGCCCAGAGGGGCTCCCGAGCCATGGTCGTGCCAATGCAGCCGCGGAGCTGGCCATCCTTGTTTAGCGTCACGAAGACCGCCGCCGGCTCTTGCAACTCCGTCAGGGCCGCCGGCGGCTGATAGGTCCATTTCTCGTTGCGGGCTTCCGCGCTGATGCGGTTGCGCGCCAACTTCAGCAGCTCGGCTTGCGTCGCCGCGCCCAGGGTGAACTCCGGCTTGGCCTCGGCGACCGGTGCTGCGTCCTGCGTCGCCTTGGCGGCTGTGCTTTTGTCCGTGTTTTGACTTTCGGCGCCGGCGACAAAGATCGCCGAGGCGTAGCCGACTACGCGCCTGCGGTCGCTGCCGCGCAGGTCGCCGTAATTGCCTCTGGCAAGAATCTTCACTTCGTTGGCGCCGTATTTCCGGGCGAAGGTCAAGGCGGAGACAACCCCGCCGGCGGCGCAAATCGCCGTCTCCGTGTTGGCTGCGTCAACGCCCTTGCCGGCCTGGCGTTCGCAGAGTCCCTGCAAGTCCATGGCGCTGACTAGCGCCATGGTCGCCTTGTCCAGCGCGACAGCGTCGTCGTAAGAGGGATAATGGGACAAATCGGTGCTGGCGAGGACGAAGAGGCGGCGTCCGCCGGTGGCTTTCACCAGGGCCTCAACGAAACGCCGGGAGTTTTCCACCGATACCTCGCCCATGAAGGCCGGCAGAATTTTTACACCGGGCTTGACTACTTGCAAAAAGGGCAGTTGGACTTCGATGCTGTGCTCCCGGGCATGGACGCCGTTATGGATGATGATGCCTGGGACGTCCTTCAGGGCCTTGACCATGGCGGTATCTACGGGCACTTGCCCGAGTGGCGTTTCATAGGCGTCAACGTCGCTAAGCACAGCGAGGATGCCCGGGGCGCTGGCGCCCAAGTCGTGCCCGATGATGACCACCGTGTCAATCTCACAGGCGGCCAGCGCCTTGAAGACCGGCGCCGCAAAGCGCGCGGAATACACATAGCCCGCATGCGGCGCCATCGCGCCCAGGACTTTTCCGCCCGGGGTGACTTCGCCGGCAGCGTCCAGCAGGCGCTGGACTTCCTGACGCAAGGCATCGGCCCTGCCGGGATAAAAGGAACCCGCCACCGCCGCCGCTCGTACGACCGCGGCATTCCCACCAGTCATTTCTTTACTCATGGCATACACTCCTGTCATTAGAATACCAAGTATGATGTGCAGAGGACGCATCACCGCATTCGCTCCTCTTTGTTGTCGCCGCCTACGCCGCTGGTATTTCCAGTTACGATTTGCTTCAAGCCGCGGCAGCCTTAGTCTACCATAAGATACCCTCCGCTGCCGCTCGTGCAATGGCCTGAGTGGGGCGGTGATGCCTGCAGGACAGATCGGTCACTTTTTGATAAAGTGGACATTGTGGACATTGTGGACATTGTGGACATTGTGGACATTGTGGACATTGTGGACATTGTGGACATTGTGGACATTGTGGACATTGTGGACATTGTGGACA
>JAAZKQ010000644.1 GCA_012799755.1 Lentisphaerota bacterium
CCAGTCATGTTCAGGGAGTGGCCCGCGAAATTGTCTGAAGCGCCTTTATGAATAATTCTTGTCGCGCGACTGGCAAGTCTCCTCTATCAAAATGAGCCGCTGGTCCTATTTCAATTGAAGCGCTACAATTGGGTCCTTTCCTCCCCCGCGCAAAACCCACTTATGCTTTTCGGACAAGCTTACGGCTTCAGCGGCAGGGCGACGCGGCGTTTTTCGCGGTCTGAGATGAGGCCGGCGGTCATGATTTCCATGGCATCGCGGGAGATGACCGGGCTGCACATATCCTCGGGGTCGCAGTTGTTTTCCAGGCAGTAGATGAAGTGATTGGCGGCGTTCTGCTTATGGGGCGGCAGGACATCGTTGTCCATGGGCTGGGGTTGCTGCTTGGCGTCGGTGGTGATGAGCACGCGGTTGTTTTCGGTGACGATGGTGCCGGTGGAGCCCAGGAAGATGGAGTCGTAGTAGGGGGGCAGTTCGGTCCAGGACGCTTCCGAGCGGCCCAGAGCCTTGTCGTAGATCATCAGCATGACGCCATTATCATCAACATCAATGTCCGTTTTGACCAGCCGCTGGCGCCAGCCGATGACCTCTTTGGGGTAGCCGAGCAGGAGCCGGCAGATATTTGCGCCGTAGCAGCCGAGGTCAACGAAGGCGCCGGCGCCATTGCGTTTTTCGTCATAGAGCCATTCGAAGAAATGCCTGGTGCAGCCGACTTCGCGGGGGCCGAGGTGGGCGCGGCGGATGCGGATGTCGTACACTTGCCCGATGGCGCCTTCACGGACCAGGCGGAAGGAGGTCTGCATGGCCGGGTACCAGTTGGGATGCCAGTTGATCAGCAGCTTGACGTTGTGCTCTTTCACGCACTTGATAATTCGCTCCGCCTGTTCGAGGGTGGCCGCCATGGGTTTCTCAATGAGCAGGTGGACCTGGCGGGCAGCCGCATATTCAGCGATCTCCGCCGTGAGGCAATTTTCGGTGGTGACAACGAGGATGTCGAGTTTCTCACGATCAATCATTTCTCGCCACTGCGTATAGCAGGTGGTTCCGGGATACTTTTTGAGGAATTGCGCCTGGAGGTCTTCCGCCGGCTCGGCAAAGGCGACAAGGCGGCATTGGGGATTGGCGGCAAAGCCGTCAATGACGCGCCAGATGTGGTCGTGGACAAGACAGGCTACGCCGATGTTATAGGTGCGAGTGCTCATGGTAATTCCTTTCCCAGTTGTGGGTGATTGAAGCGAACGGGCCTGTGGTGGTCAATCAATGGCGACTTCGCGGCCGCCGTTTGCCGCCGAGCGGTAGATGCCGTCAAGCATTTTCTGAATGGCCATGCCGGCCTCGCCGGGGGCGCGCAGGGGCGTGCCGTGGAGGATGCCGCTGACGAAGTTTTTCATCTTGGCGGTGAACCAGGTGATCATCTGATCGTCGGGGGTATAGGCCGGCGTGGACGTCAGCATGGTGCCGGCGCGGTCGGTGAAGAGCGAGGAGCTTTCCCAGTCAAAACCGCCCTTGCTGCCCATGATCTGGATGTTGTAGCGGTTGCGTTCAATATGGGCGGCGTAGGAGGCCTCGATTTGCAGAATGGCGCCGTTCTCGAAACGGATGTGGCCCACGGCCAGGTCCTCGACGGTGTAGGTCTGGTAGTCCCAGTTGGGCCATGGGCATTCGGTGGCGCAGGGCTTGTTGCCCAGATAGGTCCAGATATTGCCGACAGCGGCGACGGGCTTGGGTGAGCCCATGCAGTAATGCGCTGCTTCCATGATGTGCACGCCGAGGTCAATCAACGGACCGCCGCCTTGCAGTTCTTTCTGACCGAAGACGCCCCAGTTGGGGATGCCGCGGCGACGCAGCGCGTGGCATTTGACGTACATGATGTCGCCGATATCACCGGCATCGCGGGCGCGCACGAACATCTCCGTGGCCGGACGGTAGCGGAATTGCAGGCCGACGGCGAGGAGTTTGCCGGCTTTTTTGCTGGCGTCAATCATCTGCCGGCATTCAGCGGGCGTCATGGCCATGGGCTTGGCTGTCATCACATGACAACCCGCCTTGGCGGCGGCGACGCTGGCGGGCATGTGCACGCCGTTGGGCGTAGCCACCACCACGGCGTCCGGCTGGACTTCGCGCAGCAGGTCGTCCCATTTCTCGTAGACGGCTGTGACGCCTGTCTTCTTGGTGAACCAATCCAAGCGTTCCTTACGGATGTCGCAGCCGCCGACAATTTCGAATTCCGGGATGCGGTTCATGGCGTCAATATAGACATTGCTGATCATGCCACAGCCGATGACCGCGGTGCGAACCTTCTTGCCGGCACTCTTGGTTTCCTGGGTCGCGAAGGACTGCGTACCAACGCTTTTGTCTGCCATAATCACAGTTCTCCATATTGTACGGGTGTAGGTTCTGCGGCTGCGGCAAAGCAGCCACCGAAGAAACTCTTGTTACCATAAAGTGTGATGGGGTGCGGCGCTTGGCGCCAATGTCGTTTTTCCTATGGCCGCGTCGTTCTGAAGTGCTTTTATCGGGTGCGCCGGAGGCGTCGCGATAGTCCGTTTATGGGTTATGCCGTTGTCGTGTCGTTATTGTTTTTGCGGGCGTGGAGGTAGAGTTGCAGGGCGTTCCAGGCATTATGCCAGAACACGTAGAAGGTCGGTCCCAACGCGGCCAGGGGGTTGGCGTAGATGAGCGCGAGATAGATGGTCAAAGAGGTGTTTTTCTGCCCGAGTGTCTGGCTGCTCTCCCGGCGCAGACCTTTGCCGCCGACGGCGTAGCCAAGCAGAAAATTGAGCACGCAGATGACAAAGGAAACGGCGGCGATGGCCAGAAAACTGGCGAGGCTGCCGGCGTCATCCTGGCTACGGATGAAGTGTGATGCGTCGGCGGCGATGTAGAAGAGCATGATGACCCACAGCGCGAAGGATAGGCCCTTGAGACGTTTGGCGAAGGCGACGCTCTGCGGCTGCACCAGGCGGATAATGCAGGCCAGACAGAGTGGCATTCCAATGAGCTGGATGATATTCCAGAGGCTGGGCAGAAAGTGCGACCAGCTGAAATGGCCGGACAGCGCCACGAGCAGCAGCGGCAGCGACAAGGGAATGAGCGCATTCGTGAGTACGAAACCGCTGAGGACAAAGCTGACCTTGCCGCCCAGAAAGCCCATGACGACCGGCGCGGCCGTCGCTGTCGGCGCGATGCCGGTCCAGAAAGCGGCAAGCGCGAGATTGTTTTGTTTGATGCCGGTCAGCAGGAGAAAAGGCACGATGCCCATGGCGAAATTGAGTGCCAGGATGCGGAGGTGGCCGCGCTGCAGGTTGACGTCGTTGAAACGTATCTGCAGGAACATGATGAACAGCATGGCCATCAGGCAGTAGCGGATGACCAGGACGTTATGCATGTCGGGCAGCGCCGCGCCGGCGCCCATGGCGACGAGCATGGCGCCGGGTTTGAGGAGGGCATGGAGGGACTTGGGCATGGGCGGGAGAAATTTCTTCGCTGGTTGCGGGGTGAGAGCGCCGCTATTGTAGGTCGCTTATTTCTTGATAATGTGTGAAATCTTGTGATGGAATGAGAGCTTTGACATAGTGGTTGCATTTGTCAGGCATCCGGTAGTGCCCCGACGGGGCACTACTTTGGGGCATGCCCATCCCCAGGCTGAAGCCTGGGGTTAAGCATGGTTAAGCGCCTACGGCGCAAATATATGCACAAATGATTTTTGCAGCGCATACTGGAATCATAGCAATCCTATAAGATTACCCCCAACTATGGCAGCCTGAGGGCTTACAAGCGTTCATCTCAAAACTTCGCACATTAACTATTTCTTGATTTGCAGAATCATGGGCTGCAATGGGGGCAGGGTGATGGACGAGGTTTGCGGCTGGTTTGCCAGGAGCTCATGGCTGTCGCAGGGTCTGCCTTGTTGGCGCAGAGAGACCGTCAGCGCCGTGGAGCGCTGATTGCACAGGGCGGTGTAGGTCTGGCCGGCGTGCTCGACACTGCGGAATTCAAGGCCGTAGAGAGGGCTGCCGTCGGCGTGGGTGACCATGATGGCAGGCGTCATGGCCCAGGCGCCGAGGCGCGGCAGGAGGGCGGCGGGCAGGTCGTCAAGGACTTCCGGGAGCGGCAGGCGCTCGCACGGCGGCGGCTGGGGCAGGGGCTGGTCATATTCGTCGCGTTCCAGGGCGCCGTCGCCGAAGAAGACAACGGCGATGCCTTGCTTGCGGATCATGTCCAGCGCCGGCAGGGCCGACGTGGGCAGGTGGCTGATGGCAGGCAGGGCCAGCAGGCGGGCCTGGCGCAGTACCGGCGGGAGCTCGCCGGAAGCGGCGATCTGGTTGAGCTGTCGCTCGCTGAGGAAGCCCTGGCTTTGGCCGAGGGCGCAGAAGCTGGTCCAGAGGCTGTCCATGGCCGCCAGATGCTGAGCTTGATTATAGAGAACGGTGCTCTGGGACCAGAGGTGGACGACACTGGGCGGCGCCTGCTGGAAGGCCGTGATGACTGGCGCGTGGCGGTTGAGGTCCATGGCGGCGGCGGAAACGGCAAGGACGTGGTTGGGACGATGGAGGATGCTGCCGGCGAGGTCCGAAACGGGATTGTTGCTGCGTTCCCAGACCCAGATGGTCGTGGCGCTTTGACCGTGCAGAGCGCCCTGGATGAGGGCGGAGTAGCTGTGGATGGGCCGGCGCGTGGTGAAATCGCGGTCGCGAATGATGTGATTTTCCGAATTGAAGACGGGCAGATCGCGCATGCTGCGCTGGAAGTCGTAGCTCATTTCGTAGCGTTGCCAGCCATTGTAGAACTGTGATTGGTCACGGCGCAGGACATTGCCAACGTCATTGCCATTGATTTGGCTGAGCTGGGCGAAGAGCTCAGGGCAGACGCTCCAGATGCCGCCGCTATACTTGTGGAAGTGGCAGCCCATCATGATCTTCGCATGCACGGGGATGGCGGGCGCCATGTCGTGAATGACGTCGGCCATCCATTGATGGAAGGCCGCAAAGGTCTCTTGATTGAAGAGAACGAAGTCATAGGCGATGGCGCCCTCCGGGAAGGGCTTGGGCACCGGGATGTCGGTGAAAGACGCGTAGGCGCTATGCCAGCGCTGGTTGAGCTGGTCAATGCTGCCGTGTTTGCGTTCGAGCCACTGCGGCCACTGCGCGCGGATATGCGGGCACTGGTCCAATTTGATGCTGGTGGGCTCGTTGCTCAGGCAGAAGGAGTGCAATGCCGGCGAGTCTTTCAGCGCGGGGACGATGCTTCGCAAATAGCGCTCAATGATTGCACGCGCCTCTGGGGCGTGCACGCAGTATTGGAAGAAGCCGCCCTGGCAGTCGGCCAACTCGGGCCATTTCTTCAGCGCCCAACTGGGGAAATAATGCGGACTGAGCAGAAGATTGATGCTGATATTCGCCTTCTCCGCGCGGGCAAAGATGGCGCGGAGGGCTTCAATGGGCTTGGTGTTGATCTTGCCGTTGTCCTCCACAACGCCGCGGGGACCTTGCTCAATTTGGATCATGTTGATGCCATAGCCGGGGAAGAGCTCAATGTCTCTGCGGACTTGGCCGAAATGTCCATAGCCCGTGAAGAAGGTCGGCGTCGCTTCGATGAGGCGGCCATCGGGATAGCGTTGCGTGGCCAGAAAGGACGATTTGTCAATGCGGATGGGGCTGGTGACATAGCTGGGCACCGGCGTCGGCGGGGGCAGGGCGCCGTCCTTGATGGCCTGAGCTTCGCGAAGGCCGTCTTCAATCATCGTCAGAAGTTCTTGATAGGTCACCCAGGCGCGGTCAATATTGCCCTGCTTGCAGTCCTGGCGGGTGTAGGCGCTGAAGCGGTCGTAGAGGCTGAGACGAAGGCGGAGGCTGCAAACGGCGGGAATGCGTTCGCCCAGACCGTCAAGGACTACGGCGAGCAGTTGACGCTGGGTGTCAAGCTGGGTGAGCAGGGACTCTATCAGCGATGGCGTGACCAGGCGATACTGGCGTTCGGAGCGGACCAGCTCGACGCCTTGGTTGCTGACGCTGACGCTGATGAGTACCTGCGCCGCGTTGCTCGTGGCCAGGTTGCAGCGGGCGTGGAGCTGCCAGCAGCGGCCGCCGGCGCCGCCGTCACGCAGGGGCGTGTTAAGCGTGGCCAGGACGCGGCCGCTGTCAACATCACGGAATTCAAGCTGGGCTTGGGCGTCAACGGGCGCTGTTTTCAGGCCGACCACGCCGTCGAAGTCGGCAGGGCCGTTGACGAAGAGCCACTGATCGCGGGGGTACAGTTCGGGGTCCCAACGCGGATCAATGAATTCGTTGCGGCGAGGGTGAGGCAGGAGCGCGGGCTGGCGGGGGCTGATTTCGACCATGTTCTCCGGCTTGTCTTCATTCCATGCCGGCGGCGGCGCGTCGCCCTCGAAGAACCCGACGTTGTCAATCCACAGTCCATCGGTGGGGTGTTCGACGACGACCATGAAGGGGAAGGCGTTGCCGTCCTCTTTCGTTTCAAAGCTGTGGCAGATGCGTTGCCATTTGCCGCCCGTGTTGGGGATGCCCTTGCGCACATGCCAGCCTTTGCCGCCGCCGAACCAAGCTGAGGAGTTGGAGTTCGTTTTGGCGCTGAGGCAGATGCAGTAGCGGGTGTTGGGCTTGACGGGCACGTC
>JAAZKQ010000645.1 GCA_012799755.1 Lentisphaerota bacterium
AGCTGCCGGACTCGACCTGCCAGTCACTGCCGAACCAGCCGATGAGAAGCATGGTTTCCGGCGATGCGGAACGGGCGTCGTAGACGGCGTAGTCGAAGTACTTTTTAGAATCAAAGACGCCCCAGTTGAACCAGTTGCCGAAGCGTCCCCAGCACTGGTAGGCGGCTTGTGGCGAATGCGCTGAGAGCATGACCACGCTGCGCTGTGGGGCATAGCTGACATTGGGGTAGATGAGCATGAAGCCGATGTCTTCGCGGTCAAGGTTGACATTTTGCGCGCGCAGCGGCGTGGTGATGTCAGCCAGGGGGAAAAATGGTCCAAGCTGATTACTGATGGCGTTGTCGCTGGTGCCGCCAAAGAGGATGAGGTTGCGGCTTTGCATGATATCGGCGTTGCATTCGGTGTCCTTGATGCTGAGACATGGCACGCCATTGCGTCGTTTCCATTCATCGGCGAAGCTGTTGGCCTCGCGTTGCCAGGCTTCATTCATGGCCGGGTCGGGCGATTGGGTGCCGATGACGAGAATGAATGGCGCGAGGATGGCGTCGTGGATGGGGCCTTCGCAGCCGCGCTTTTTGCTGAGCGTTGGCATGCTGACCTTGATTTGTTCCTGCCAGCCGTGGGTGGGGTCCCGGCGCAGCGTGAGCCAGTGATCGGGCGCGAGGTCGTTGGCGATGCGCAGGTTCTGACCGTCAATAGTGATGAGGATGTCTTTGCCATGGCTGAACAGCGCCGTTGGCCGTTGGCAGGACAGGGCGAGGAGATTGCTGGTGTTGATGGTCAGGCGATTCCGGTCGCCGACTTTGGCGTCAAGGGTGGCGAATTCGGTCGGTCTGGCGAATTGTTCCATGCGCAGCCAGTAGGCCTTGCCGTGCTTGAGTTGCGCGGCTTTCCAGGTGATCGCGCGGGGGTAGGGATTGCGTGTCCAGCTGCACATCCAGGCCAGGCCTTCGTTGGTGGCGTTGCTTGGGAAGCCGCCATGACCGATGCCGGGATATTCACGGTATTCGACACGGTAGCCGCGGTCGCGGAGCTCCCGGGTCATGAAGCGCGAATGCTCGGGGGGGGCGATGGTGTCGCCGGAACCAGCGAGGATGTAGGTTGGCAGATTGAAGAGATTTTGCGCGAAGGCGCGGGCGGTGTGACTTTCCTGCAGCCAGTAACGGAGGCTGTGAAAACGACCGGGAAAGGGCCGGTTCCAGCCCCAGCGCAGGGACCAGGCGAGATTGTCGGCATTGCCGACGATGGGGAAGATGGCGGCAAACTGGTCGGCATAATGCACGCCGAGGTGGAAGGCGCCGGTGCCGCCCATGGAACTACCGGTGAGATACACGCGGTTGGGGTCAATATTGTAGTCGCGTTTGATTTCGGCGATGGCGCAGAGGACGTCATCTTCGCCGAGGTCTTTGTAGTCAGTGGAGCCACGGCCTTGCGGGGAGAGGCAGAAAGCGCCGCTGTAGCCGGGCGCCGGGTGGCCTTGGAATGGTCGGAACCAGCCGTGACCGTGCATGGACACGATGAGCGGCCACGGCACGGCCGGGTCATAGCTGCCGGGAATGTTGATGGAGTAGGTCTGGAAGCTATTGTCAACCGGTGAGATGTATGCGCGCAGCCGCGAGCCTTTTTCTTCGGCGATGGCTGAAACGCCCTGGCGGCTCTGGTGCGCCGCCCGTAGCAGCAAGAGATAGTAATCTTCCAGCAGCTGGCGCTTCTTGGGGTCCATCAGGGCCTTGGGATCACTGTCCACTTTGGCCTGAACCAAGGCATACTGGGCTTTGGACATGATCCAGGCAGCTTGGCGAGCGCCCTCGGAACGGTCTTGCCAGGCGCGGATGCGCTCGGCGCGGACCAGTGCGCGCAGCCAATCGGCATAGTAGCGGGCTTGACGGACGGAACAGACCTTGGCTGCTTTCTGCTGCTTCTGCTGCTTGTTTTCGGTACTGCGAGCCTTCTGCGCGCACGCGGCGCCGATGCTGTAGGCGATGAGGGCGAAGATGGCGATGCCGGCGGTGTAGGCGAGGCGTTTTACAAATGGCTTGCGCATAGCTGGTCCGTCTTGGCAAAATATCACAACGACCGCACCGTCATGGAGCTAAGTGCAGTGACGGCGGCGGTCGGCGGGCTGCGATAAAGATTGGCGGGCGGTGACGAAAGGTCTGCCCGCTGGCCTTTGTCAACGGCCTAGTTTTGCGCCATGGCGACGAAGCGGCGGAGATTTTCCTGGCCGATGGCAATACCGGTGAGGACATCTTCCATGCCCTCGAATTCAATGGACAGAACGCCCTTGTAGCCCTTGCTGGCCAGGATGCGCACGCATTGATGGACGGGGACGTTGCCGTGACCGATAATGGCGCCGCGCCACCAATTGCCGCCGCGGGATTGATTCCAGCCCCGACCGGGATGGGGCATGGTGCCGGGCTTGAGGTGGAAGTCTTTGGCGTGGCAGTGGAAGGCGTAGGGCAGGAGCCGACCGACCGCGATGGCCGGGTCGTCATCCACGCAGATGAAATTGCCCATGTCAATAAGCAGCCCGAAGTTGGGATGGTTGACGGCGGTGACCAGTTTTTCAATACGGAGGCTGTCCTGGCAGAAATAGCCGTGGTTTTCGATCATGGTCTTGATGCCTTTGCCGGCGGCGTATTCGGCAACGGCGCGACAGCCTTCGGCGAGACGCGGCAGCGCGGCGTCGAACGTTTTGGCGCCCTGCCAGTTGTCGGGGAAGCGGCCGCCGCTGCAGTCATGACGCATGCCGGGGACGCCGAGGATTTCGGCGATATCAACTTCGCCTTTTACGCGCTCAATTTCCTTTTGCAGGTCGCCGCCGGAACCGGCGAGGAAATCGGCGCCGATGGTGTAGTTGACAATGGGAATGCCGACCTTGTCGGCTTCGGCGCGCAGCTCAGCGGCGAAATCGGGCAGGCTTTTGCCTTCGGGGAGGGCCAGAGTCGAGAATTCAATGGCATCAAAGCCCATTTCTTTGGCTTTGGCGATGACCTCAATTTGTTTCATCTGACCGTTTTTGACCAGTCTGCTGTAGCTGTAGGAACTGACGCCGATAATCATCTTGTTTCTCCTTGGCTGGATCGAAAGTCGCTAGGGGGGTACAATCGCCACGGCGATGGGCCGGCGAGGGAAAAGAGGCAAGGAATAGTGTATCCAATTCATGCCTGCTTGTCAAGCGCGGTGGAGGGAGTCGGGCTTGCTTGGCCTGAGCGGACAGCGATTGATAAAGTGGACAGGGTGGACATTGTGGACAGGGTGGACGGGGTGGACAGGGTGGACAGGGTGGAC
>JAAZKQ010000646.1 GCA_012799755.1 Lentisphaerota bacterium
CCCCACGCACACCCAGACGCCAACCGTGCTGTGGGCTTGCAGCCCGCAGCGGCACATGACCCCGCACACGAATCCCCACGCACACCCAGACGCCAACCGTGCTGTGGGCTTGCAGCCCGCAGCGGAACATGACCCCGCAAACGGCGCGAAGCGGCAGAAGCGCTGAAAGCGCAAAACATAGCAGCCCAGGGCAAGCCGCGCTGAAAGCGCGCGCCGCCCTGGGTGGAGCGTCCCGCCGAAATTGCACCCTGTGAGGGTGCGACATAGCAAACATGAAAGATGGGCTGTTGTCCAATAAGTGACCGATTACCGCTTAGCGGCAACGGTAAATTGCTGCCTTGATTACGCAAGTAAAAACATTATATTTAACGCTTGTTTTTTGGCTTTCTATGGAAGCCGTTTTTCGACACCCGGACTTTATCTGCAAGCCACGCCTGGGGCGCCCAAGAAAGTGAGACCCCCCTTACATGTTTTACGCTAGGGAAATAAACAAGGCCAAACTGGAATTCAATGGCAAAGTCTATGAGCTGCCCGTCTATGAAGGCAGCGAGGGCGAACTTGCCATGGATATCCGGCAGTTGCGCGCCCAGAGCGGCCTGATTACCTTCGATCCGGGCTATGCCAACACCGGTTCCTGCAGCAGCAATATCACCTTCATTGATGGCGAAAAAGGCATTCTCCGTTACCGGGGCTACAACCTTGATGAGCTGGCCCAGTACTGCAATTTTCTTGATGTCGCCTACCTGCTGGTGCACGGCTTCCTGCCCAAGAAAGAAGAGCGGGCGGCCTTCAGCTCACTGATGAACCAACACTCCATGCTCCACGAAGGCATGCGGCATTTCTACGATCTCTTTCCCGACCACGCGCACCCCATGGCGACCCTCTCGGCCATGGCCGTAACGCTGTCAACCTTCTACCCCGAATTGGAATCGCACGCGAACGAGGCCATTGACAACATGGTCACGCGCCTGCTCTCAAAAGTGCGTACGATGGCGGCTTTCGCCTACAAAAAATCAATGGGCGAGCCCATGGTTTATCCGCGGCCGGACTTGAGTTACTGCGACAACTTCCTCAACATGATGTTCTACACGCCGGTCAATGGCTACAAGCCCGACCCCGTCATCACCAGAGTGCTCAACCAACTGCTCATCCTCCACGCCGACCACGAGCAAAATTGCTCGTCCTCCGTGGTCAAATCCGTCGGTTCCTCCGGCGCCAATCTCTATGCGTGCATCTCCGCCGGCATCAGCGCCCTGTGGGGGCCCCTCCACGGCGGTGCCAACCAGCAGGTCATTGAAATGCTGGAAATGATTCAGCGCGAAGATAATGGCGATATCACCAGGGTTCTTGAAAAGGCCAAGGACAAGGATGATCCCTTCCGCCTCATGGGCTTTGGGCATCGGATCTACAAGACCTACGACCCCCGCGCCCGCATCGCCAAGACCATCTGCCACAAGGTCATTGAGCATCTCGGCGTCAAGGACCCACTGCTTGATATAGCCCAGCGCCTCGAAGAAGCCGCCGCGAACGACCGCTACTTCCAGGATCGCCATCTCTACCCCAATGTGGATTTCTATACCGGCATCACCTACCGGGCCATAGGCATCCCCACCAATATGTTCACAGTCCTGTTCGCCATCGGTCGCCTACCTGGGTGGATCGCCCAGTGGCTGGAAATGCGCGACAGCTCTGAACACCGCATCGCCCGCCCGCGACAACTCTACGTCGGCCCAACACAACGTAGCGTTGACCCGAACTGGGCAAAATAACCCGGCCACGCGCCCACACCGTCCCGAATCAGCCAACGCCGCAATCGGGACGGCCAACGCCGAGCACCATCGCCGGCGCTCCGTGACCAGTTCGCCCTTTCCACTCACGACCCGCCCGGCTGCTGCAAGGCCGCAGACAAGCTGCGCGCAGCGGTCGGCATAGACTCATAAAGGACCGGCCATGGAAGAAATCCTGGAATTACTGGAAAAAAAACGTCTGCATGAACTGCGGGAGGCCCTCGTCGCACTCAATCCCGTTGACGTCGCCGGCTTCCTCAACGAAGTCGGCAAAGACGAGTTGCTCCTCATCTTCCGCTTACTCCCCAAAGACTTTGCCGCCGCCGTCTTCACCTACCTCGGTGAGGATTTGCACCTCATCCTCGCCGAAAGCATCAGCAATCAGGAAATCAACGACCTGATCAGCCGCCTCTTCCTTGACGACGCGGTGGACTTCCTTGAAGAACTGCCGGCCAACATGGTCAACGGCATTCTGGCCCACGCCGACCCCGCCAAGCGCGCGGCCATCAATGCCGCCCTGCGCTATCCCGACTACAGCGCCGGCAGCCTCATGACCATTGAGTTCGTCTATCTCTTCGAGACCATGACCGCCGCCGAGGCGCTCGCGCACATCCGCAAACGCGGCACCGACCGCGAAACCATCTACACCTGCTACGTCACCTCCCCCCAACGCATCCTCACCGGAGCGGTGTCCCTGCGCCGCATCCTCCTCAGCAAGGACGACACCCTCATCAGCGACCTCATGACCACGCCGGTCATAGCCGTCCATACCCACGACGACCAGGAAGAGGTCGCCGAGAAGTTTCGTGAATACGACCTCATCGCCATGCCCGTGATTGACAACGAAGAACGCATCGTCGGCATTATCACCATTGACGACATTGTGGACGTCATCGTCGCCGAAAACACCGAAGACATTGAAAAAATGGCCGCGCTGCACCCGTCGGAAAGCGAATATCTCAAGACCAATATCTGGCGTCTGGCGCGCAATCGCATTTTCTGGCTGCTGTTTTTGATGATCTCCGCCACCCTCACCGGCATCGTCATCAACCGCTACCAGGAGCTGCTGAAAACCATGGTCATGCTCGCAGCCTTCATCCCCATGCTGATGGACACCGGCGGCAACTGCGGCTCGCAGGCCTCCACCCTCATCATCCGCGGTATGGCCGTGGGCGAAATTGAATTGGCCAATTGGCTCAAGGTCGTCTGGAAGGAACTCCGTGTCAGCATCGTGGTGGGCCTGGTGCTGGCCTCAGTCAACTTCCTGCGCATCATGCTCTTCGTCAAAGACAGTTGCCTACGGATGAATATCGTCGTCACGGTGACCCTCTTCATTACCATCGTCTTCGCCAAACTGATCGGCTGTCTGCTGCCAATGGTCGCCAAACGTATGCGTCTGGATCCGGCGCTTATGGCCAGCCCCATGCTCACCACCATCGTTGACGTTGTCGCCCTCACCATCTATTTCAGCATCGCCAGCCTGCTCTTTGGACTCTGAGCAGCCCACAGCCTCTTTCAAGGAAATTAATCATGGATCTGCCACGTGCCCTCAGCATCGCCGGTTCTGACTCCAGCGGCGGCGCCGGCATTCAAGCCGACCTCAAGACCTTCTCCGCCCTCGGCGTCTTCGGCATGAGCGCCATCACCGCTATCACCGCCCAAAATACTCGCGGCGTCAACGCCGTGCAAAATATCAGCTGCGACATGGTCGCCGGGCAAATTGACGCCGTCTTCAGCGACATCCGCGTGGACGCCGTCAAAATCGGCATGCTCTCCAGCGCCGATATCATCCGCTGCGTCGCCGAGCGCCTACGGCATTGGCGTCCTGCCTTTGTTGTCCTTGACCCCGTGATGGTCTCCAAGAGCGGCTGCCACCTCCTCCAGCCCGATGCGGTATCAGCCCTACGGGAAGAATTGCTGCCCTTGGTCCAGCTGGTGACGCCAAACCTGCCGGAAGCCGAAGTCATCACCGGCAAGCCCGTCGTCAACGAGGGCGACATGCTCGCCGCCGCCAAGGGCATCTGCGCTCTCGGCGCCCGCGCCGCGCTCGTTAAGGGCGGACATTGCAAAGAGCACGCCAATGACCTGTTGTACGACGGTCGCGACGCCCGCTGGCTGCCGGGCGAACGCATCGCCAGCCGCAATACCCACGGCACGGGCTGCACCCTCTCCGCCGCCATCGCCGCCGAAGTCGCCAAAGGGCAAGCGATGCTGCCGGCCTGCGAAGCCGCCAAGGCCTACGTCCGCCGCGCCCTTGGCGCCGGTCTGGCCATCGGTAAAGGCTGTGGTCCCTTGCATCATTTCATTGACTGGTATTGACAACGCTCCCCCCCTACGACCGTCGGCAGCCAGAAAGTTTTCGCCATGAATCTCTCCCAACAAATCGCCGCCACCTTCGGCATGCTGCGCCTGAAGAGCCCGCTGGTGCATCACCTGACCAACGTCGTTACCGTCAATGACTGCGCCAATGCCACGCTGGCCGTCGGCGCCTCGCCAATCATGGCGCCATGCGTGCGGGAGGCCGCTGATATGGCCAGGCAGGCAAATGCCGTCGTCCTCAACATCGGCACCCCTGACGAATTCAGCGAGGCGGCCATGCTCGCCGCCGGACGCGCCGCCAACGCCTGCGGCATCCCTGTGGTCCTTGACCCCGTCGGCGTCGGCGCCACGCCCTTCCGCCGCGAGCTGGTCAGCACGCTCCTGCGGGAAATGCAAGTCGCCATTATTCGCGGCAACCTTGCCGAACTACAGTGCCTCGCCGGTGACCACGACGCCAGCGCCACCCGTGGTGTTGACTCCATCGCCGCCGAAGGCGACAGCAATGCCGACATCGCTCGCCGCGTCGCCCGCCGTTACCACTGCATAGCAGCCATCACCGGCGCCGTGGATTGCGTCAGCGACGGCGAGACCCTCGTCGCCATGCGCAACGGACATATTCTGATGCGTCAGGTCACCGGCACGGGCTGTATGGCCACTTCACTCTGCGCCGCCTGCATCGGCGCGACGCCGGATTGCCCCTTGCTGGCCGCCTGCGCCGGCATCGCCGCCATGGGCATCGCTGGTGAACTCGCCCACGCAACCCTCCA
>JAAZKQ010000647.1 GCA_012799755.1 Lentisphaerota bacterium
CCTGCGCTTGCTGCGGGAAATGGAGGAGATTGACGCCAGCCGCGGCGCAGTTTTTGCGACTGAGCTGGAACGGATTGCCGAGAGCATCCAGGAACTCAGCATGGATTTGGCTGACTACGCCGATGGGCTTGAGCTGGACGAAGAGGCCTTCCAGATGCTTGAGGAACGTCTTGATCTGTTGCAAAAGCTCAAACGCAAATATGGCGGGTCGCTTCCAGAAGTGCTGGCCACGGCCGAACGCATCCGCGAACGACTCGGACGCATACGCGGCCGCGACGGCGCCATCAACAAACTCCAAGAACGTGAAAAAGAACAGCAGGCGGCCTTTTCAGCTGCCTGTGCGAAACTCAGCGCCGCCCGTCGCGCCGCGGCGACGAGCTTGGCCAAGGCCATTGAGGGCAAGTTGCAAAGCCTGGGGTTTGCCAAGGCCGCTTTCGCCATCCAGGTATCGGCGGCGCCGGCCGGAGCCAATGGCGCGGACGCGGTGGAGTACGCCTTCGCGCCCAATGTCGGCGAAGACATGCAGCCTCTGAAGGCGATAGCCAGCAGCGGCGAGATGGCCCGCGTCATGCTGGCTATCAAAACCGTCCTGAGCGATGCGGACAAAGTGCCGATACTGATTTTTGACGAGATAGACGCCAACGTTGGCGGACGGGTGGCCATCCGGGTTGCAGCGGAGTTGGCGGCGGTGAGCAAGCGCCATCAGGTCTTCAGCATTACCCACCTGGCGCAGATCGCCGCAGCGGGGCGGCAGCATTACCAAGTCAGCAAGAACGTTGTCGCCGACCGTACGTTGGTGACGGTGACCAATCTGGACGATGAGGGCCGCTTGGTGGAAATCGTGCGCATGCTCGGCGCAGACAGTACGTCTACCGCAGCGCGGAACCACGCCCGCGAACTGATGCAGCAAGCGGCAGAGACCTGTACCGGCGGGAAGTTGTCATGATACGAAGGAATGCGATGAAGGTTGCGATGACAAACATACGCCTCATTTGGCGCGGAGCGCAGCGGGGAGTCACTCTGCTGGTTCTGCTGGCTGTCGCTGTTGCGTTGCCGCTGTTGTCGTCATGCCGACAACGCCAGGAGGACACGACCTTAAGTGACGCCTGTCAGGCGCTGGCCGCCGAGCGCTATGCCGAGGTGCAGACGCTTACTGAGCAGTATCTGCGGCAACGGCCGGACGACATTGACGCTTTGCTGCTGAATGGCTACAGCGTGCAGGTGACGGCCAGCGACCGCGGCGCTCGTTCCAAGGCGATATTCAATCTTGACCGGGCCACCAACTTGGCGCCATCGCGTTACGACGCCTGGTACGTCTATGGCTGGGTGCTCTACGAAAATGCGCGCTATGAGGACGCCATGAAGGCCCTGGAGAAGGCTGAGGCCTTGATTGTGGATTTAAAGACGCCCAGTAGTTCTGATCAAGCACTGCTGGCCAATGCACGCTTTCTGATTGGCCGTTGTTGTATGCACAGCAATCTGCCCAAGGGGCTGGCCTATCTTCAGGTGTTGCGGCTCCAGGAGCCCTATCGGCGCTGGCCGGAACTGTACAACACCATGGCGATATTGTCCCTGAAACAGGGCCTGTACAGCAACGCCTTGGGCTGGCTCGGCGAAGGATTGCGGCTTGAGCCCAACAATGCCGGACTACTGCGGAATATCGCCGTGGTCTATGATATTTATCTAGCCAATCCGCGACTGGCGCGGATGTTTTACGTGCGCGCACTGGGGACGCTGGGCCAAGACGGCTCGGAGGCCGCTGTGCACCGCGAGCAGATTATGCGGCGCTTGCGCCAGTTGCCGCGGGAGCGATGACGCCGATGTGGCGACGAAACCGGCAGTAGTGTGTTGCTTCCCGCCCATCGGTTGCCGGCGACAACCGGCATGGACAAGATTTGACGAACGGATGATGGAAAGATATGGCGCACATACCAGAGGAGATCATAGACGAGATTCGCCGGCGCGCTGATATCGTTGATGTGATTGGCGCGACGGTGCCGTTGCAGAGACGCGGCAGTGACTACTGGGCCTGTTGTCCGTTTCACCAGGAGAAGACGCCGTCCTTCAAGGTTGACCAGCAGCGTCAGACCTACTATTGCTTCGGTTGCAAGAAGAGCGGCAATGTTTTCCATTATGTGCAGGAGAGCATCAACACGGACTTTGTCGGCGCGGTGGAATGGCTGGCGGACCGTTTGGGCATTGTCATACCAGAGCGCGACAGTGGCGACGCTGCCGCGGCCGCAAAACGCCGGGAATGGCGCGATAACGGCATGCGTCTCTTAGATGATTGCGCGGCGTGGTTCCGGCAGAATATGGGCACAGCCCAAGCCCGACAGGCCCACGAATACCTGCGGAGCCGCGAGATTGACGCCGAAGCCGTGGAGCGCTTCCAGCTTGGCTACAGCCCGGATTCCTGGGACGCGCTTTGCCAGTGGGCGCAACGCCAAGGCTACAGTCCCGAGTTGTTGCTGGCGACGGGGATGGCGATACAGAAAGAAGGCCAGAAAACGCTCTACGACCGTTTCCGCGGTCGCCTGATGTTTCCGATTTGGGATGAACTCGGGCGGGTGGTCGGCTTCAGCGCCCGCGTGCTCGACCCGGCCATCAAGACCGCCAAATATGTCAACAGCCCCGAGTCGGACTTTTTTCAGAAGGGATCAACCCTCTACGCCTTCAATTTCGCCCGCCAGTCCCTGAAGCAATTTGGTCATGCGTTGGTTTGCGAGGGACAGCTGGACGTGATCGCCTGCCATCGCGCCGGTTTGACCCATGCGATTGCCGCTCAGGGCACAGCTTTTACGACCAATCACGCTCGGCTGTTGAAGCGCTCGACCAATGAAGTTGTGCTGGCTTTCGACGCCGATAGCGCCGGTGAGGAGGCCGTCCGGCGCACTGTGGCGCTGCTGCACGGCGCCGGCATGAGCGTCTCGGTGGTGACACTGCCGCAAGGCGAAGACCCCGACAGCGTTTTTCGCAAGGGTGGCGCCTCCGCTTTGCAGCAGATCATGAGCAACAGCCAACCGGCGGTGCCCTACTTGTTTCAGCTGAGCTGCGCTCGCAATGATTTGACGCGGCCGGAGGAACTCAGCGCGGTGGTCAATGAGGTGCTGACTGCAATCAAGCCCATTGAGGACGCGGTGATCCGCACGGCGCACTGCCAATGGCTTTCCCAGCAGGTCAATCTGCCTGAGCGGGTGGTGTTTGATGCCCTGCAGACCCTGCGTAGCGAGCGCCGGGAGTTTGCCCAGGGGGGCCAAGGGACGCCTTGGGCGGCAAAGCCGCCGACCATGCCGGCTTTCGTGGCGCCGGTGGTCGCTTCGGAACAGACCTTGCAGACCCTGCTGGATTTGATTCTGCATCACGAAGCGCCGGCACGTTTGCTGGCCGCTGAGCAGGACGTGCATGAAATTATTCCCGACACCCCGCTGGGCCAGGCTGTCATGCGGGTGCTGGCGGCGGTTGATATAAATGAGTGGCATGACGTTGAACCTGAACTGACGCAGAGCGACTTGGTGCGCGATCCGCTGGTCGGCGCCGTGCTGGCCCAGACGACTTTTCCCGGTCACACCACCCTCGCCAGTCCGGGAGACGACGCGACGGCTGAAAAACACCAGCGGGCCTATGACGATTGCCTGCAGCGCCTGCGCCTCGAACGCCTGAATACCCGGATCGAAGCCAGAAAGGCACAACTGGCTACCGCTGATGGCGATGAAGCGCGCCAATTGCAGGGCGAACTGATGGAGCTGCTCTGCCAGAAGAACCAGCTGCGGGGAGCGAAACGCTGAGTGCTTCTCAAGCCGCTGTCCCGCGCCTGAGGAGCCATGGAGCTGACCACTTATGGCGCGTGGTAACCGGTCACTGATTGATACTGGTCCGCCGACGGTCTTTTCAGCTGTAGTGCCTTTACAAGGCACAGCCTCATGGGGAGCTGTCTACCCCAGCCTGAAGGCTGGGGTTAAGCATGGTTAAGCGCCTACGGCGCAACATGGACATTATGGACACGATGGACGACAACGCCAGCTCGCCCGCCGTCCATACTGTCCATATTGTCCATATTGTCCATATTGTCCATAGTAGCTTGCGGGAACAACAATGTTCAATCGGTAACCGGTTACAAGTAATAACTAGCTAAAGCCCTGAAAGGGCGCGACATATCGGTTACTGCAAGAGGAGTGCCGCAATTGTGGATTTTATGCCTCTTGATGCCGCGGCAAGCGCGGCGTAGGGAACTTTACGGATAAGTTCAAGCTCAGCTTTCACCGCGGCGGGAGAAGGGCAGGGGACGGAGGATGCTCTCAATGGCTTCGGCGGCGCAGCGCAGACCGAAAAGCGCCGGCATGTAGGAGATGCTGCCCAAGGGTCGTCGCTCGCTGACTAGTTCGCGGTCGCTGCCGATGAATTCGCCATTTTCCAGTCGCACGGGGCCTTCCGGTGAAAAGACCACGCGGATACCGTTGCTGATGCCTATCTTTTTCAGTTGCTTGCGAATGACTTTCGCCAGCGGACAGCCATAGCTGTCAGCGATATCGGCGACGCAGATGTCGCCGGCACGCAGCTTGTTGGCGGCGCCCATGCTGGAGATGATCGGTATGCCGGCTTGTACACACGCCGCGAGCAAAGCCAGTTTGGCCGGGCGCTCGTCAATGGCGTCAATGACCACGTCCCAAGGGCCGTCGGCGACGCATTGCGCCGCCGAGGCGGCAGCCAAGCGTTCATTGCGCACGCAGAGTTCGGTATCCGGGGCGATATCACGCAGCCTGGCGCTCATGGCGAGTACCTTTTCCTGACCGACAGTACTGTGCAGTGCGTGGAGTTGCCGGTTGATGTTGCTGGGGCGAACCAGGTCATAGTCAATCATCGTGAGATGGCCGACGCCGCCACGCACCAACGCCTCGGCAGCCCAGGAGCCGACGCCGCCAACGCCGACCAGCAACACCCGCGCCCGTCGCAGCAGCGCAACGCCGTCCTCGCCAACCAAGAGGCGCAGGCGTGAAAACTCTTCCTTTTGGTTCTCTTCGCTCATCATGTTGGTTTTTGCGAGGGGGAGGAAAGGCGCAGGGCGTTAGGGCAGGGGGCTTTTCTCTGCTGTTTATACGGCAGACAGGTCTATTTCATGGCCGCAAGAAGACCGGGTGGACGTCCCCTTGGGCCCTTCTTCGCTGGTTTCTTGCAAAGAGAGCGATGGGCGTGATAAACGCGACCACCGCTCTCTGCATTCCTTGGCGCAATTGAGCGCCGCGGTGACTCGCTTTTAGGCGTGTTCGAGGGCGAGGGTCATGGTGACGCGGTCGCAGACATCGGCGGGACCAAAGTACTGGATGGGGCCGGGATAGACGTATTCAACGCCGACGCCCCAGGCATCGCGGTTGGCGGCAAAAGTCTTGAAGGGCTTGCCGTCGAGCTCGACCAGGGCCTTGCGGATAACCGGCACGTCCTTGCCGTGGCGGCGTTCGATATTCATCATCATGGTCAGCGGAATGCCACCGGCGACCCATTCACAGGCCGGCGAGAAGACATTGCGCACCGACGCCATGTAGCCGGTCTTGCCTGCGCCCAGCAGCGCCGCGGCCGTGTAGCCCAGGCTATAGCAGTAGTCGGCATCAAAATTCGACGGCGCGGCGCAGCGGCCTTCGTAACCGAAGAAATGCGCCTGCGTGCTGAATTTGATGGGCGTTTCACGGCCGGCGTTGATCTTCGCCAAGCGTTCTTCGACCATGGTGATGAGCAGCTTTTCGGTTTCGATTCTCGAGACTTGGACGTTGCCGTGGGGGTCACGGTCGCCCAGTAACTGGGCCTTGAGCATGGTCGGCAGGGACTTGAAAGCACCGACCGCGGCAGCACTCAGGTGCTTGGCAACAAAGTCAATCTTTGCGCTCATGTCGGCCAGGGCGTTGAAGGCGGTCGCTTCCTTGGCGAGGAGCTCATTGAGTTCCGCGATCAGCACGTTTATCTCGGGGATGAATTCGATCAGGCCTTCTGGAATGAGCACCACGCCGAAATTCATCTTGGCTTCGGCGCGCTTCACCACCAGTTCGGTCAGGCGGGTCACGATTTCTTCCAAGGACAGCTTTTTGGCGGCGACTTCCTCGGAGATGATGCAGGCGTTGGGCTGGGTCTGCAATGCGCATTCCAAGGCGATATGAGAAGCCGAACGGCCCATCAGCTTGATGAAATGCCAGTATTTGCGGGCCGAGTTGGCATCGCGCATGATATTGCCGATGAGCTCGGAATAGACCTTGGTGGCGGTGTCAAAACCGAAGGACACTTCAATCCATTCGTTCTTGAGGTCGCCATCAATGGTCTTCGGACAGCCGATGACGCGGATGCCGGTCTTTTCCGTCAGCATATATTGCGCGAGCGTGCAGGCGTTGGTGTTGGAGTCGTCGCCACCAATGATAATGATGGCGGTGATGCCGTGCTGCTTGCAGTTGGCGGTCACTTTCGCGAACTGCTCGGGCGTCTCCAGCTTGGTACGGCCGGAGCAGATCATGTCAAAGCCGCCAGTGTTGCGGTAACTATCCACCAGCTCCTCGGTGATCATGATGTACTTGTTGTCAATAAGACCGCTGGGACCGCCGAGAAAGCCAAAGAGCTGGCTGTCGGGATTAAGGCCTTTCAGGCCGTCAAAGAGGCCGGCAATCACGTTGTGGCCGCCGGGCGCCTGGCCGCCGGAAAGAATCACGCCGGCTTTGATCGGTTCACAGTCAAAGCTCTCGCCGCGGACGAAGGTCACCGCCGGCAGGCCGTAGGTGTCCGGAAACAGCCGCTTGATGTCAGCCTGATCGGCGACGGACTGCGTCGGCTCGCCCAGACGCGCAGCCGCAAAAGGACCGCATTCCAACAAAACCGGCGGCAACTTCGGGGTGTACTCAGAACGGGCCTTCTGCAAAGGGGAAATCTTGCTCATGATACGCTTTTCCTCACGATTTCAGGACTGTAATCAGCCACGCCGACGGACACTGCCGGCATGACGCTGGCTGGAGCACAACGAAACACTTAACGTAAGGCCAAAAGCGCCCCTTTGCAACGGCGAAGACGCGAATGGGCGGGATGTGTGGTAAGCGATCAGCGATTGATAACAGACATTTTTTATCCGCAGATGTCGCAGATTTGCGCAGATTTTTTTGAGAGTAGGCTGCTTGGTGTAGGAAGGCCGGTGTGTTTGCGCTTGCCTATAGCCTCTTTGATTTTAAGCG
>JAAZKQ010000648.1 GCA_012799755.1 Lentisphaerota bacterium
CGGCGCTTGAGGCCGGGGTGCTTGGCCAGTCCCAGACCATCCGCCGTTTCCGTGATCGTGCTCAGGTCAGCATCAACAATCACCTGGCCGTTGAGCGTCACCGTGATCTGCGAACCCTTGGCGACAACTTCCTGCGTGTTCCACTCGCCGGCGGGCTTTTGGGCGCCGACCTTCGCCGGCACGACGCCGTAGATGGAGCCGTGATGCTGCCAGGCTTGCAGCTTATGGCCATGCACGGCTTGGTAGCCGGCATCGTCAATGATCTGCAATTCCATGCCCTCGTAAGCAGGATTGCCTTCGACCGGCGAGCGTATTGCCAGGCCGTTGTTGGCGCCGGGAGCGAGTTTGAAATCAAAGCGCAGAATAAAATCGCCGAACTCCCAGGCCGTCAGCAGCTTGCCGCCTTTCTTGGGGTCGCAGAAGAGATTGCCGTCGGCATTGACGCCGTAGCCGCCGGTGCTGCCCATCCAGCCGGCGAGATCCTTGCCATTGAAGAGCGGGACGAAGCCCTCGGCGTCAGCCGCCGGCAATGGCGGTGGCGGCGGCGGCGCGGGCGCCTCGGCGGCGGCGAAGCGCTCCGGGGCCTTGCCGGCTGCGTAGGCCTCAAGCTCCACCACATGCACATATCGCCCGACGCCGCGCGTGATGTTCAAACGCACGAAACGCGCCGTTCGTGCCGGGAAACGATGCACGATGCCCTGCGCATCCGCCGGCGTGTTGTTGGCGCTGTTGTCGGCCGCCATCTGCCAATTTTCCCCGTCAACGGAGGTCTCGATGGTGTAGGCGTAGCTGCGTCTGCCGTCCCAGTAGAAAATCACCCGCACGGTGTCAATGCTGGCTTGCTGTTGCATATCCACCGTAATCCAGGTGGGACATTTGTCCGTATGCCAGCCGTCATTCCTGCCGATGCGGCCGTCGTTGACGCGGTCTGGTGAGTGATCCTGCTCCTGCGGGCTGCCCGCTTGCACCGGTTGTTTGAGCAGCAAATTGGGGCCGGGCGCCTTTGGCGGCTTGCCGGTCAGGGAATAGACTTCCAACTCCACCAGGTGCACGGCCTCATTGACGCTGTTCTTGAGAATGTTCAGGCGCACATAGCGCGCGCGGCAATCCATCGGCAGGAGATGATTGACGCCCTTGTCATCTGCGGCGCGATTGTTGGCGCTCTGGTCAACGACTTGCCGCCAGTTCTGATTGTCTTCGGAAACCTCGATGGTGTAGGTGTAGAAACGGCGGCTGTCCCAGTAGAAAATCGGCCGGATTGAAAAGAGCTCTTCGACCTGCTCCAGATCAACGGTGAGTGAACTTGGCCAGCGATTGCCGAACCATGAGTCATCACGGGTGATGCGGCCATCCACCGCCTTGTCCGGCGAATGATTGCCCTGTTGCGGACAGCTCGTTGTCACCGGCTTGCCCATGGCGATATTCACGCCTTGAGTGGGAAAGCGGCCCAGTTGGGCCAGAGCTTGCTTTTTCAGCTCGTCATTGGTGGTGACAGCGAGGACCTTCGTCAACGCTTCTCTGGCGGCGCTGCTAATCATGCCGGGGTCCTTGGCGTCCTTGGCGCAGGCGAGTTTCACGGTTGCCGCGGCGGCCTCATCAGCCAGCTCGGCATCGCCGAAAGCCGGCAGGACGATCTTGGTCAGCACCGCGTCCTGTCGCAATGCCGCTGCGGCGGCGAGCACGAGTTTGCGCTCGTCGGCGCGCTGACAAAGCGTCATAAGCTGCTCAAGCTTCGCCACGCGATCAGCTGCGGCCAAGCCGATATCCTGTCCAAGGAGGCGTGACAGCCCCCGCAGCGCCAGCACCCGCGCCGTCGGCGGCTCGGGTTGGGCGGCCAGGGCAAAGAGCGCGTCCATGGCCTCAGCCGTCGGCCACGCGGCCAGCGCCCGTACGGCGGCCTCGCGCAGCGCCGCGTCGTCGCTGGCCAGATCGGTCTGCACGGCCTGCAGCGCCGCCGTCGAGGCGATTTCCGGCGTGAGCTGCATGAATGTCGCGCGGGTCACTCCGGTTGCGGCGCCCAGTGCCGCGAGCACTTTTATGGCGCAATCGCCATTGCTTCGCGCGAGATTGACCAGTGCGGTCTGCGCCGCGCGGCGTTCGCCGGCGTCCTTAATGGCCTGCACACGACCGATGATTTCCTCGCAATCCGCCGCCTGCGCCAGATTGGCCAGGGACTTCCAGGCGGCGCGACGGACACCGCTGTCGCCGTCATCCAGCTGCGCGAAGATGGCCCGGCGCTGGGCGACGGCTCGACGCAAGGCCAGGAGCTCCATCAGCGCGGCCTTGCCGTCAGGCGTGGCGGCGCCGATGGCGGCGGCGATCCAGGCGGCAAAGTCTTCGTTGCTCTGCTGAATCAACACTGCGCGAATGGCGGGCAAGTCGCCTTTGGGTGCCGTAGCCATGGCTGCTGCCAGGAGCGCCGTGCAATCTGCCGGAGCAACGCCCGGCAGCGCCTCATAGGCCGCCTTGCGCAGCGTTGCGTCCTCGGCGCGCAGTTGCGCTTCAATGTAGGGGCGGGCGGCACCGGCGCCGCGACGGCCGAGCATGGCAATGATGGCCGCCGCGAGTTCCGGCGTTGCCTCGCCGGCAATGGCGAGGCTATGCTTGACCACGGCGTCGTCGGGATGGCGTTCCAGCAGCGCCAAAGTTGCTTCCCGCGCCACCAAGTCGCCTTCGCGCAACTGTTGCGACAGCAGCGGCAGAGCCTCGTCCAAGCCTGCATAATCCAGCAACAGCGCCCGTGACGCTTCGCCCGGATAACGCTCATGCAAGGCGCGCGCCACCGCTGCCGCGCGTTCCGGCGTCGGCAGCCGCGCTGCCAAGGTCGCCAAGGCGTCCAGCGCGGCGCCGCGACGACCGGCCGGGCCGGCGACGATTGCGTCCAGCAACTCGGGGAGAATCCCCTCGTCGGCACATTCGGCCATGGCGCGCCACAGCAGGGGTTTGTCCGGTTCGGCGGCCTCGGCCAGTGCCTGGCGCATGACGGGCAGCGCTTCGCGATCCCGCAGGGCGCCCAATGCGTGGCAGTAGGCCAGGCGGCGCGCCGGCGGCGTATTTGCCGCCGTGGCGGCGCTACGCAGGGCTGCACGGGCGCCGTCGTCACCGATCTGCACCAGCGCCATGATGGCGTAATCCGCCGCGCGTTCGCTGGTCAATGCCTTGGCGATGGCCGGCACTTCCGCCGGTCCGCCCACGAGTTGCAGCGCCTTGAGCAGTACGCCGGCGGCGACGTCATCGGTCGCCGTCGGCAACAATTTTGCCAATGTTGCCGCCAGGGCCTGGCGTTCGGCGTCGGCGCCGGGCCGCATCGCATGCATCACCAGCGCCTCAATGGCGAAGGATGCTTGGACGCAGCCCTCGTCGTTGCTTTCCTTGAGCATTGCCGCCAACGCACGCAGCGTCTCTTCGCCGCCGCGTTGCAGTTGCAGCACGATGGCCTTGCCCTCAGCGGGCTCGGCCCAGGTCAATTTACGGATGAGATCGTTGACATTATCCGCCAAAACTGTCATGGCTGCTCCTAGTGCGCATACTGTCAGAATAAATTGTTTTACAGCGCTTGTCATGGTCCTTTGCCTTCTCGTGGAGTGGACTGTGCTGAAGCTCCCTGCCGTCGCCTGTTCAGCCGAGGCGCCAGGGCGCCCGCATGGGCTGTTCGGCCAGTCGGTTGGCTTCGGGATCATTCACAAAACGGAGGGTGACCGGATCAAAATGCAGCTTCCGGCCGCAACGGATTGCGCAGTTGGCCAGGTGCACCAGAATGTTGCTGCGGTTGCCGTTGAGCTCATTCAGGCCGAATTTGCGACGAGTGCGCACGGATACATTGAAGTCGCTGAGCTGTGGCTCAGGCTCGGGCAGTTCCTTGACCAGCTGAGCGAGATTGGCCGGCTCCGTGCGGAAGTTCTGGAAGACCTTGCCGTTCAGGCCCTCAATATAGGGCTTGCCGGTGGTTTCCCGCGCGCCCCATTCGCATGATTCGAGGATGATTTTGCAGCCGTCGGCGTACTTCATGTACACCTGTCCCCACAGCCCCACCACGTCGGGATGCTGCGGCCATGGCGCGGTGGCCTCAATTTCCACCGGACTGGTGTCGTCCTTGTCGAGAATGTATTGCACTGGATCGAGGTAGTGCTGGCCCATGTCGGCCAGGCCGCCGCCGTCGTAATCCCAGTAGCCGCGGAAAGAGCCCGAGGTGCGATGGGTGGTGTAGGGCTTCCATGGCGCCGGGCCGAGCCAGCGGTCGTAGTCAATGTCCGCCGGCACCGGTTCCGGCGGCAAGCCGAGTTTACCGGTCCACATGGACGCTTTCCAGGAAAAGCCCGTCAGCGCGCTGACGCGTACGGTCAAGGGCCAGCCAAGGGCGCCACTTTGCACGAGTTTCTTCAGCGGCGCCACGGTCGTGCCCAAGCCGTAGAAGTTGCCGTAGAGGCGGAACCAGGTGTTGAGCCGAAAGACGCGGCCATTGCGTCGCACGGCGTCGGCGACATGCGCGCCCTCGGCGATGGTGCGGGTCATGGGCTTTTCCGCCCAGACATCGCAGCCGGCATTCAGCGCGGCTATATTTTGCAGGGCGTGCCAATGCGGCGGCGTGACCACGTGCACGACATCAATGGACTCGCTGTCGAGCATCTCGCGAAAATCCAGGTAGGCGCGGCAATCCGCACCGACGCGCTTGATTGCGGCATCCCGTCGGGATTTTCGCACATCACAGACGGCCACCAGCTTGGCCTGCGGATCGTTGAGCACATAGCCGATGTGGGCATTGCCCATGCCACCGACGCCGATAATCGCGTGATTGATGCGGTCATTGGCGCCGGGCCGCCCCGGCGCCGCCAACACCGAACGCGGAATGATGGTCAGCGCCGCCCCCGTCAGCGCGCTCGCACCCAGAAAACTGCGGCGGGTCATTCCCAAATCCGACATGCGCAACACTCCTTCTGCTGACAAGCCCAAAAAAGACAATTCCAATGGGCATTACCGGAAAAACGCCGTTGGCTACTGTCGAGCGGCATAGCCGACGGCGCCGCCCGACGTCTTATTTTGCCTCAAAGAAGGCCTTGTAGGCCTTGTAGCCCATGTAGATATCAACCTTGCTGGCGCTTTCCTGCGGGGCGTGCATGCTGAGCAAGCCCACGCCGCAGTCCACCACGTCCATGCCGTAGCGAGCCAGGTACAGCGCGATGGTGCCGCCGCCGCCGCAGTCAACTTTGCCCAGCTCGCCCATTTGCCAGGCGACGCCGGCGTCGTTGAAGATGCGTCGTATTTCACCCACGAATTCCGCGCTGGCATCGCTGGAGCCGGATTTGCCGCGGGCGCCGGTGTACTTGCTGATGACTATGCCGCAGCCCATCTTGGCCATGTTGTTTGGTGAACTCACCTCCGGGAAGGCCGGGTCGTGCAGGGCATTGACGTCGGCAGAGAGCATGCGCGAACGCGCCAGCGCCCGCCGCACCGTCAGTTCGCTGTAACTGTCGCCCATCAGCGCGGCCAATTCGGCGACGGTATTTTCCATGAACCTGGAATCCATGCCGGTGGCGCCGTAGGAGCCGATTTCCTCCTTGTCGCAGATGACGGCGGCGCGGGTGCGGCCGGGAATGCCCTTGGCGTCAAGGATGGCGCGGATGGTGGCATAGGCGCATACGCGGTCGTCCTGGCCGTAGCCCATGATCATGGAACGGTCAAGGCCGAGTTCGCGCGCCGGGCCTGCCGGCACCAGTTCCAGTTCGGCGCTGGCGAAGTCCTCTTCCTCAATGCCGTATGTGTCCTTGAGCAGGCGCAGCACGCGGAGCTTGGTGCGCTCCTTGTAGTCCTTGTCGCCATCGTCTTTGGGGACGGGGCGACTGGCGACGAGGACATTGAGCGCCTCGCCGGAGAAGGCCTCGGAGAGGTTCTTTCTGCCCTGTTCGGCGCCGAGGTGCGGCAACAGGTCCGTGATGGTCAGCACGGGATCGCCGGGGTCTTCGCCGATATTCAGCGATACCTTTGTGCCATCACGGCGGATCACCACGCCATGCAGCGCCAGCGGTATGGTCACCCATTGATATTTCTTGATGCCGCCGTAGTAGTGGGTGTCCAGCAGGGCCATGCAGTCATCCTGATAGAGCGGATTGGGCTTGGCGTCCAGCCGCGGCGAATCAATGTGGGCGCCGATCAGGGACAGTCCCTTTTCCAATGGTTCCTTGCCGATTTGCGCCAGGAACAAGGTCTTGCCGTGGTAGGAGCGATAGACCTTCGCGCCGGCTTTGAGCTTCTTGCCGGCGGCGGCAAGCTCGTCCATGTCTACGAAACCGGCCTTTTGGGCCATTGCCAGGGCGATATCGTGAGCGAGCCGTTCGGTCTTGGCGTCGCTGAGGAAGCGGATGTAATCAGCGCAGTAGGCCTCCAGCTGTTTGAGTTCGGCGGCACTGAGCTTTTCCCAGGCTGTCTCCACTTTCCAGGGGGTCACGGTCTGGCGGTTTTTCGGGTCGTCCTTGGTGCTCTTCTTGGCAGTCATGAAAATGACACTCCTTGCTTGGCTGTATCTTGTTTCATAAGATTCGGAGGCGCAGGCATGCCGAAGCCCGGGTTTCAGGCATGGGCTGCCAACGAAAGAGACTATATCACGACTTTTCACGGACGCCCCCACGCAGGCGCAATTCCCGGAAAATCGGCCAGCCGTTGATCCGGCAAAGGCATGACGCGAGAGGAGTGGTTTCAGTCCGGTAAAGATGGACAAGATGACTGTGCCTGCTGCCGTCCACAGCGTCCATACTGTCCAAGCTGAGCCACCTGCAAACGCGAGCATGCCATATATTCCCTTTTTTCGCCACTGGAAGAAAAGAGGCAATGCATGGCCAACATCAAGCAGGTGAACGTGATAGAACGAATACAGCAATTCTTCCGGCAAGGCGTCAGCCAACGCCGGATAGCCCGCGAACTTGGCGTCTGCCGCAACATCGTGGCCCGTTATGCGGGCAAAACACCCGGCGCCCCTTGTCGGGGATGGCTCAGTTTCAGACCAAGCGACCCACGGGGCGGCTCAGTTTGACAAAAAACAAGAATATGTCGAAAAGAGGTTGAGAAAAGAAGCGGACACAAAAACGCAACTGTATTACTTGCAATAAGTTGCGACGTCGGTTTTTGCAAAGGCACAACCAGGCGTTAGTCTAGAAAAGTGGCTCATTTTGAAGCGCCCCGTGACACTTACCCGTAAAGACCGCCGCCATTAAAAATAATCATGGTATTTGCGGGTAGTGGTCTGACATGGCAAAACACGCCCGGGGATATGGGCATAGGCGAACGCTTACGGAAAGAAGACCGCTGCGATGCGCACGTCTGGATCACCATGCTGGCCTACCACTTGTTGCGCTGGATCGAATATTCCCTGAAGCTGGCGGGCGTGGACTGCGCCTGCCAGGAAGTCTGCAGGCTGCTGCAGACCCATTGCTACACGACCATCAACCTTCCTTGCGGCAATGGAAGTAACTATCAGGTCCGGCGTCCAGGAAAGCCCGACGAAAGGCAGAAAGTGATCTACGCCGCTTTCGGCATAAACGTGGGCGCGCTGCCCGTGCGGAAAGTGGTCGTGGAGCCGTCACCGGCTGGTGGCGCCTGAGTTGATATAAGATTGAAAAAGCAAGTAGAGAGTGAAAGAGAAGTACCGCTAACAAATAGTCGTGCGCAATTATGATTCATACACAACCAAGACAAGGGCTACAGATGGTTCAACGTCACTTCAGGATTCAATCATTATCATCACCTTCACCATCATGATTGGACTCTGAACGTCTTTTAAGCCATGATCGTAGCCGATGATTTACCTTAGGATTGTCGGAAAGTGCTTTGCGAAAACGTTTTATTTCACTTTCGCTAGCCAAATCACTGTAAATATTATGAAGAACTTTTTGCATCTCATAG
>JAAZKQ010000649.1 GCA_012799755.1 Lentisphaerota bacterium
GCCGCGTCTGCCGGTAGCGGCGCCTGCTGCCGGCGAGGCCGCGCCGTCGCCCATTTCGTCCTACACCATTCTGGGCACCTTGCAGGGTATGCGCAGCCTCTGGGGCTGGGGTGATTGGCGAGTGCTGCGGCCAGTCAAGCGCTATGTCGCCAATGTGCTGCTGGATGGCCCCGGTTGTTGGCGTTGGGACCGCTGGCAGCAGCGACTCTGTCTACTGTCAGCAACAACGCCAGCGCGAAGCGGCGCTACATGGGGAGCTTTGACGTGACGATAACGGCCTGCTCAATGACACGTTTGGCGGACTGCGGTTTGATTGTGGCCGCAGGTGGTTCGTCCAGCCGTTTTGGTCATGGCAATAAACTGCTCATGGAGCTCGCCGGCCTGCCGGTGTTCTGTCATTGTCTGCAATCTTTTTTGCCGCTGTTGCCGGCTGGTCACGCCGTGCTGGTGGTGCCTGCCGCCAGCGAAGAATTGTTTGCGGCGGCGCTGGCGGCTGCCGGTTGGCGTGATCGCGTTCGGTTGGTACATGGCGGCGCGTCGCGGCAGGCGTCGGTGCAGGCCGGTTTGGCGGCTTTGCCGAGGTCGGCGACGATCGTCGCCGTACAGGATGCGGCGCGACCGCTGGTGACGGCTGAACTATTGGCGCGTTGCGTTGCCAGTGCGCGTGCGTGTGGCTCCGGCGTGGCGGCGCATCGCGTGGTGGACACGATTAAGGCCGCTACGGCTGAGGGGGTGGTTACGGCCACGCCCGACCGGCGCAGCTTGTGGGCGGCAGAGACGCCGCAGGTTTTCCGTCGCGACTGGCTTGCCGCCGCGTACGAGTTGGTGCAGCGTGATGGTCTTGAGGTCACTGACGACGCTCAGGCCGTGCAGTTGGCGGGCCATCCCGTGCAGCTGGTGGAATCTCGGCATGACAATCTCAAAATTACACGCGCAGCGGACCTGCCGTTGGCGAATTTCATTCTTGCCCAGCGCTGTGCTGAGGCTGAAGACAGGAACTGATTAGCGAAAGGGTGCAAGCATGCGACATGACACCACGACCTTTGTTGGCGCGAGTGGCCAGGCCATCCAGTGCGATGTGCTGACCGTCCATACGCTCATTATCGGCGCCGGTGCGGCCGGCCTCAAATGCGCGGATATGCTGCACGCCTATGGCGTGCGTGATGTGGCTATCGTTGTGGACCGTTTGGGCAATGGCACTTCCAATAACTCGGGATCGGACAAACAGACCTACTATAAGATCGGACTCTTCGGGGATGAGCCGGACAGCCCCATGGATTTTGCCCGCAGCCTGTTTCAGGGCGGCATGATGCATGGCGATTTGGCCTATATTGAGGCGCTTGGCTCGGCGCCGGCCTTCTTTGACCTGTGCAAACTCGGCATCCCTTTTCCGTTCAATGCCTACGGCGCCTATGTGGGCTATAAGACGGACCACGATCCACGGCAGCGGGCGACATCGGCAGGGCCAAAGACCTCGAAGTTCATGTTCGAAAAGCTGCTGGCGCAGGTACAGCAGGCCGGCACGCCGATTCTTGACCAGCACGAAGCCATCGCGTTGCTCTGCGACGGCGACGGCGAGTCCCGGCGGGTGATTGGCGCGCTTTGTCTGAACAAGGCCGATCACTTCCGCGCCAACTATGGGCTGACGGTGGTGAACGCCGAGAATGTCGTCATGGCTACGGGTGGACCGGGCGAACTCTACAAAATCAGCGTCTGGCCGCATGGGCAGGTTGGTTCGCATGGCCTTGCTTTGGCGGCCGGTGCGGCGGCCAATAACCTCACCGAGCTGCAATTTGGGCTGGCCTCTCTGGGCTTTCGCTGGAATCTCTCGGGCACCTATCAGCAGGTCATACCGGATTATTACAGCACGGCGGCGGATGGCAGCGGCGAGCGCCGCTATTTCCTACACGACTACTTTGCAGACATGCCGGCGATGGCCGGCGCGATTTTTCTCAAGGGCTATCAATGGCCCTTCCATGCGTCGCGCTTGCAGCATGGCGGTTCGTCCTTGGTGGACATCGCCGTCCATCGTGAAATTGCCGCCGGGCGGCGGGTGTTCATGGATTTTATGCACAATCCAACGCCGGCGGCGGGCATGGCGCCCTTTGCCATCGCGACTTTGCCGGAGGAAGCACGGCACTACCTCGAACGCTCGGGCGCTTTGCAAGCGACGCCCTACGAGCGGCTGCAGCACATGAATCAGCAAAGCATTGATCTGTATGCCGAGCACGGCGTGGATTTGCGCGAGCCTTTGGAGGTTGCGGTCTGCGCCCAGCATTGCAATGGCGGCCTCAGCGGCAGCACTTGGTGGGAGAGCAACTTGAAGCATCTGTTTGTGATTGGCGAGCTCTGTGGAACGCACGGCGTGCGGCCCGGCGGCAGCGCTCTCAACAGCGGCCAGGTCGGCGCCACCCGCGCCGCGCAACGCATCGCCAATGTCTACCGGGATGCGCCCATGGCGCCGGCGGCCTTCGTTGCCAAATGCACTGAGCAGATCAGCGCCCAGTGGCATGAGCTGCATCGTTACCTGACGCCCGGCGCGGAGGCTTTGGACCCGGGCGCTGTCCGCCGGGAAATCCAGGCGCGGATGTCGGCCGAGGGCGCGTTCATTCGCTCGCTCGCTGGCGCCAAGCAGGCGCTGGCCGAGGCGCGGGCGCTCTATGTGCGCATTTGCAGTAATGGCTTCAGTTGCCGGAGTCCCAGACAACTGCCGCAGGCCATGGAAAATAAATGGCTGGCGCTGACCAGCGTGGCCTTCTTGCAGGCCATCGTGAGCTACATCGAGCAGGGCGGCGGCAGTCGCGGCGCTTATATGGTCCTTGATGAAGAAGGCACGCTCACGGTTGACAGCAAGCGCGGCAGCGAACTCCGCCATCGGGAGGAGAACATCGCCAAACGTCAGGAGATTCTTGAATTGCAGTTGCGGCCGGGGACGCTCTGCGATTTCGCCGTCCGCGCCGACCCTGTGCGCCCGCTGCCCAAGGACGACAGCTGGTACGAAACCACCTGGGCACAGTGGAACCGCGGTGAAATCTTCAGAAGCTGACGAACGGCGTTTTCCGGGTGTCCGGGTGTCCGGGGTAAAAGGCAAGACCGTGGCGGGGACAGCTCAGTTTACCGGGGTGTTTTTGCGGTCGGGCGCGGCGATGAGGCGTCGCAGTTGGCGAATGGCGCCCGCGAGGGCGGGCAAGGCGATGAAGAGCGCGGCGGCGGCGACGATGATGCATTGATTGCCGGGCAGGTCGTAGTGGAAAGAGCAGGTCAGTCCGGCGAGGGTGGCAAGCACAGCGAGGACGGCCGCCAGCGGCAAAACGACAGCGAGGCGTTTGGAGAGCATCAGCGCAGTTGCCGGCACGACGGACAGATAGCAGAACACCAGCATGGAACCGCCACTCTTGCTGGCGGCGGACACAACCAGCCCCAGCGCGACAAAAAAGCCGAATTCGACGGCGCGGACGGGGATGCCCATGAGCTGAGCTGCATTGCGGTCCAGAAAGGTGTAGAGGATCGCCTTGAGCAGCAAGATGACACAGAGCAGCAAGGGCAGGTGGACGATGGCCAGCAGCAGGCAGTCCGCCCAGCCGGCGAGAATGAGGTCGCCGTAGAGTCGTGCCTTGATCTCCAGCAGGCCCATGCCGGAGCGCGCCACCAGCAGGACGCTGAGGGCTGATGCGGCCACGAAGATGGTGCCCAGCACGGCATCGCGTGGAATGCGCTGTTGTTCCCAGTCGTGGGCGAGGGCGGCGACGGCGACCAGGCAGCAGAACAGAGCGCCCAAAAAGGGCGACAGTCCCAGGAGGGCCGCCGCCGCGATGCCGCAAGCCGCACATTCGCTGAGGGCGATGCTGATAAAGACCACCCGCCGCAGCAGCACAAAGACGCCGAAGACCGCGCAGGTCACAGCCATGATGATGCCTGACAACACGGCTGCGGGAAACAAGTCCAAAAGTGAAAAAAAGGATCTGATCATGTCATCGCTCGCTGATTGATGGGGCCGGGCATGACGCGAGAGCGGCGGCCGCAGTTTCGTGAAAGAGGACGGACA
>JAAZKQ010000650.1 GCA_012799755.1 Lentisphaerota bacterium
ACCTATCCCTTTTTCAGCTCAGTTGCCGAGGACATGGACTTTATCTGCTGTTCGTATGGCAGCCATGTCTATTTCATTGGCTAAAGCAAACCGGACAAAAGTGCTTCGACAGCTGCCAATCACCCTCAAGCCTTTGCCGCTGATCTCTGCACAAACGCCTTCCTGCCCGCCTTACGGCGCCGCCCTCAGCCGTAGGCCATGCCTGGATCAGTGACGATTTTCGGCTTGATGATTTCAACGTGATTCTTGCTCAAGAGTCGCTGGAGTCTGCCGAACATCGCGTCATCTTCGTAAATGCCAATCATCGCGCCGCCGGAACCGGTCAGTTTCGCCGGCGCGCCTACGGAACGCGCCAGTTCGATCATCCGCCGGTTCTTCGCGCTGACGCTGTTGCCGCACACTTCGCAACGCAAATCGAAATTACGGTTGAGCAGCGCCGGCAGCTTCTCGTACTGCCGTTTTTCCATCGCCTCCATCGCTTGGTCGGTCAGCGACGCCCACTCCTTCATGGCTTCAAGCACCTGTGGCACCCCGGCCTCGTAATCTTCACGCAAATGGCTGTGAAGAATCTCCGAGCCTTCGGCCAAATCCGTCCGGAAAGCAACAAAGAAGCGAATTTCTTTGGGGATATGAATTACGCGGTAACGACCGATGCCATGCTCGTCCATATAGCGCTTGTCAAAATCCATGTACACCGGCTCATTAAAGGCCTGCGCCACCCGATCCTGCAAACCCGCCGGTATGCCCAACTCCTCACGCTCCACCGACAGGATCAAGTTGGCCAGCCAAGCCGGTGCAATCTCCACGCCGTAAAATAGCGCCAAGGCCCGCATACACCCCGTGATGATGGCCGAGGAGCCGGCCAAGCCCAAGCGATTCGGAATATCCGTATTGTAGCGCAACGTGAAGTTGCGCTTGTCCATCTTTATGCCCTTTTCCAAGCAATAATCACGGAATTTGCGAATGGAGGCCTTCAGCAGCCGAATACCACCGTAATAACCGTACTTGACCACCTCGTCGCAGAGCTGGTCTACACTCTCGAAGGTGCTGTGATCCCGCAGCGACGGCAGCAAATCCAGCTCAGGACTCTCGTACAGCGTCACCTCAGCCGAGTAATTGCTGAAAACAAAAGCGATGGTCTTGCCGTGATAGCCATCCGAAGGATTGCCAATCACCGCCGCCCGTGGAAATGCCCGCGTCCGAATAATCATGCTGCCGACCTGTTGCTAGCGTACGCCCGCACTGCTCCCATCTCCCGTGTGAACAATGCATAATATAGTCTCAGGGAAAAACGGCGAGGAACCTGAAACGAAAATCTAACTGGCCCGGCGTAACCGGTCACCCGTTGACAACTATGTTCTTGCGAGCGGCAGCGCAAAATGCCCGTGTCTGCCTGCAACCTGCAAAACGATGGACAATATGGACAATATGGACACGATGGACGAAAACACCTACCCGATCGCCGTCCATAACGTCCATACTGTCCATAACGTCCATAGCGTCCATACTGTCCATAGCGTCCATAGCAGCTGACAGAAACAACGCTTATCACTGATCGGTTACCGCAGCGTGACATGACCCCGCCAGCCGCCCCCAAGCGTGCCTGCCCAGCTCCGCTCCCCAAAAAACACACGGGCCGTCTACGCAGAAACGCAGACGACCCGTCGGCTAAGCATTACGCGCAGAGCGCGCTACGAGCTTTTACTTCTTGATCTTCTTGCTGGGGGCTTTTTTCTTGCCGGCGCAGCTGTCGGCGCAAGCCGCAGTGTCCTTGAGGTAGATGACCTTGCCGCCGTTGTCCATGGACTCATTGGCCGCCAGGGTCACTTCCAGGTTTTTCACGGCTTCGCTGTAGGGCGAGAGGATGAGGCTCTGATCGTTGGTCAAGATGGCCTCAATGAAGGCATTGTCTTCCTCTTGCCCGAAATCATTACCCGTCTTGGCATTGATGGTGCGGTTCGGCTCAGTAATGACCACGCCGGCGCGCTCAGTGTATTCCATACGACCATTCATGGTGAAGCAGTCAATGCCGTTCTTGCCGCCGCCGCCGCGGATGAAGCAGCCGCTGTACACCGTGCCGATAATGCCGTTCTCGAACTTCAGGTTCACGGCCGAGGCGTCTTCCGTATCGTAGTTCTCAACGTCCGTGATGATGCCGCGACGACCGAAGGCCTGCACCGCGACGACTTCACCGAACAGATGCCGGCACATGTCGAAAGTATGGACGGTCTGCTCCACGGCTTGACCACCGGAGGTGTCACGACGACGCCACCACCACACGCCAGGCATGCCGCCAACCCAGTACGCACTGAAGAAACCAACCTTCTGCTGCGCAACCCAGCTCTTCATCATCGGCACGAAATCCAGATAGCGATCCTGGAAACCGGCCGCGTTGATCAGCTTCTTGGCTTTCAAGCCACGCTCCACTTCGCGGGCGTAATTCAGACACAGCGCCACCGGTTTTTCCACGAACAAATGGCAGCCTTTCTCAATGGCCATCTGCTCCATGCCATCGTGCGCACAGGGCTCAACGCAGACGTACACGGCGTCAAGCTTCTCTTTGTTCAACATTTCCTTGTAGTCTTTGTAGGGCGTCGCACCGAAACGCGTGGCGGCCTTCTGCACCCGGTCGTCCAGCAGGTCACACACCGCCGTAATTTGGGCCTCCGGAATCTTGTTGTTGTCGAAATGCGCGAAGTGGAAATTGGCAATGCCGCCACAACCAATGAAACCGACGCGAATCTTCTTAGCCATTTTCTTCTCCATGTTGACTGTTGTTCCGGACCAGGCACCCGCCGTAGTCTGCTGCTTTGCAAATCCTAATATCCCGTCGGGATTTTCCCGCTCAGACCAGCCATTCGCGAGTCTCAATCAGCGAGCTGCGCGAGTCTTTCAGAGGAATATATTCCAAGCCCAGGTAGCCCGTATAGCCCGCCTCATCAATCTTGCGGCAAATAAACGGATAATTCTGTTCGCCGTTCTTCATCTCATGCCGCCCGGGTATGCCTGCCGCATGGAAGTGCCCAATGATATCCAAATTGGTCAGGATCTTCTCGGTGACATTGCCTTCCATGATGCCCGCGTGATAAATGTCATAGAGCCCCTTCACGTTGGGCGAATTCACCGCGCGCAATATGGCCGCCATGTCCTCGGAATTATCAAGAAAGTAGCCGGGGTGATTGACGGCGCTGTTGAGCAACTCCAGAACCAGCGTGATGCCGGCCTTTTCCGCCAGCGGCGCCAAACGACGCAGTCCCTCAATGACTGCCTTGCTCATGTCACAACGCGTACGCCCGGGAACGACGTTGCCCGTCAGCGCAATGACCGTCCGGCAATTCAAGCGCTTGGCAACCTCAACCGTCTCGGGAAAATCCGCCACGTATTTGTCATGTTGGCTGCGGTCAATCAAGTTGTTGCAGCTGCCGGTAAAACTCGTGATCGCCACCTTGTGCTTCTCGGCCGCAGCGGCAATCGCGG
>JAAZKQ010000651.1 GCA_012799755.1 Lentisphaerota bacterium
CTACGGCGCAACGTTGTCCATTTGCTGACATCTTGTTGACGCCGCAGGCTGGAAACCTGCGGCACGATTGGGAGAGGACGCGCCTGGTGCGGCTTGCCGGGGCTGCGAATATCAATGGGTGACCGGTTACGAATGGGGGCAGCGGGCCGGGATTGCTCAGGTGAAATAGTGCGACTTAATGTTAAATTATCACAATGAGTGATCGAATGGCTGACCGCCCGCGCCAAAACCGAGGAGCTTCGTATGCACCAACGTCAGCAGCAGTTGTTGGAGATGATGCGTCATGGCATGGTGGAGATCAAGCGGGCGGCGCTGTCTCTGGGCGTGGCGGAGATGACCATCCGGCGCGATTTGCAGGCGCTTGCCGAGCAGCGACTGGTGCTGATGGTGAAAGGCGGCGCGGTGCTCCACCCGTCGCGCTATGAGCCGGAGCATAGCGAGCGCAATCTGACGACGGCCAAATACGCCTTGGCCGAGGCTCTGTACAAGCACATTACGTCGGTGGACAGCCTGTACCTGAGCACGGGCTTTACAGTGCTGGCTTTTGCCAATGTGCTGGCGCGGCGCCGTATCCGGCCACTGACGGTCATCACCAACTCGCTATCCGCCGCCGCCGCCTTGTTCCGCACGCCTTGCAAAGTCATGCTGCTTGGGGGTGAATTGCGCGCGAATTCACTGGACCTCGTTGGCCCCATGGCGGAAAAAGACATTGAGCTTTTCCATGTGGACATGGTGATATCCGGTTGCGATGGCGCCTGCGGTCAACGCGGCTTCTACAGCTCGGACCTCAATCTGTCGCGCCTCGAACGCAAGTCAATGGATATTGCCGACAAGGTCGCCATCATCACCGAAAGCACGAAGTTCGGCAAGAAGAAACTCGCCAACTTTGCCCTGCCGCAGGAGGTTGATTTGCTGGTTACCGACGATGCCCTGCCCGGCGAGGACAAGGAGGCCTTGGAGCGCGCCGGCGTCGAGGTGAATACCGTGGCTCTGTAGGTGGTTCTGGATGACGGCTCACTTTGTCTGCGGCCGGAAATAGAGTTGTTACTTTTTCACAATATTTGCGATGTTCGCGGCTCCCCGAATAGCTTTGGGTCTTGTCGTCGGCAGGGCGCGACCTATACTAAGAGGGCGGGTCAAGGCTGTCACCGGCGGCGACGGCGGGAACAACAGAGGGCGTGTTTTGGCGTACAGGGGAGAGCATGGCGTAGCATGGCAATCAGTTGGAAACGCAATTTGTATCTGGTGTGGATTTCGCAGCTTTTGGCAATGGCCGGTTTTAATGCGATCTCGCCATTCATTCCGGTATTCATCCGTGATCATTTTGGCATCTATGACGAAAACGTGCGTGGCGCCTGGGTATCAGCGCTGACCTTTTTTGGCATGTTCAGTTTTTGCGTATCGGCGCCGCTGTGGGGCATGCTGGCGGATCGCTTTGGGCGCAAGTTGATGCTCTTGCGGTCTTATTACATCACGGCGCTGTTGTTTCCGCTGCTGTATTTTTCGCCGAACATGATCGTGATGATCATGCTGCGTTTCTGTGTGTCGGCTTTTTCGGGCACGGTTACGGCGGCGCAGACCCTGGTGGTGACGACGACGCCAGAGGAGCATCACGGCTACGCGCTGGGGCTGTTGAGCACGGCGGTGTGGAGCGGCAGCATGTTCGGATACATGGCCGGCGCGCTGATCGTGAATTACTGGGGCTACTTCTGGGGCTTCGCCATCTGTGGCATCATGTATCTGCTGGGCGGCCTGCTCGTGCAGTTCTTTGTCAAGGAAGACTTTGAGCGCCGGCCGAAGCCGCGGAGCAAGACTGCTTCGGCGAAGAAGTGGGGCTGGCGCGATGCATTGCGGGCCTATTCGCCGAGCGTGTGGCTGATGTTGTCGCTCTTTGTGCTCATGGGTATGTCCCGGCGCTATGACGAGCCCTATCTGGCGATCATGATTGAGACCATCCATGGCACGGAGAATACCTCGTATTATACCGGCATCATCAGCGCGGGCGCGGCGCTGGGCGGCGTGATATCCGGCGCGGCCCTTGGGCGGCTCTGCGACCGCTATTCGCCGCTGAAACTGGCCAATCCGCTCATTGTCCTGACCTTTCTGTTCATGTTGTGGCAGGCATTCTCGCCGAATCTGCTGTCGCTGGGCGTGGCGCGTTTTTGCTGTTTCATGACTGCCGGCGGTCTTGAACCGGCCTTTCAGGCACTGCTGGCACAGATGGCCCCGCCGGCAAAACGCGGCACGCTTTTCGGCGTTGCGTCGAGCCTGCGCATGATGGGCATCTTGCTGGCGGCGCTCAGCGGCGGCTTTGTCATCTATTTTTGGGGCACACGCGCCGTCTTTGTGGTTGCGGCCTTGCTCATGCTGTCCCTGCTGCCATTGTTGCGTTGGGCGACCAGGTATCGCCAACGCAGGTATGTGAAAACGAGCTGAAAAACAGAGGAGAATGACCATGAGGAACGTCCGTGATTTTGGCGCCGTCGGCGACGGCATCAGCAAGGATACCGCAGCCATTCAGCGGGCCATTGACGCCGGCGGCATTGTCTATTTTCCGCCGGGGACCTATTTGTCCGGCACGCTCTATCTGCGCAGCCACGGCGGGCTGGACCTCGCGCCCGGCGCTGTGCTCAAGGCCAGTCCCGATCCGACCGACTACAACGCGGCGGACTTCTGCCCCCAGAATCGCGCCTCGACCTTGGAGCGGGCCAGCGGCGGCCATCTCATTGTCGCCGTGGAGCAAGAGAATATCGTCATTCGTGGCGGCGGTCGCATTGACGGCAATCGCGCCGCCTGGCTGAACGAGGTTGATCCGGCGCGTCCCGTGTGGTTCCAGTGGACTTGGCGGCCATCGCAGATGCTGTTCTTCTGCGAATGTCAGGGATTGTGGATCAGCGACGTTGAGCTGGTTGACGCGCCTTACTGGACCTGCTTCCTCCACGGCTGCCGCCAGGCGACGTTGCGCGGCCTGCATATCTACGGCGACTGCAGGGTGCCCAACAACGACGGCATTGACATTGACTGTTGCCATCAAGTCACCATTAGTGACTGCATTATCAATTCCGCTGACGACTGCATCACCCTGCGTGGTAACAGCGAACGGCTGAAGAACAAGCAGCCCTGCGAATACGTCGCTATCAGCAACTGCGTTTTGGCCAGCGGCTACGCCAATGCCATCCGCATCGGCGTCGGCGATGGCGTCATTCGGCATTGCAGCTTCAACAACATGATCATCCACGATACGCGCACTGCCATCTGCGTGGTCTGCAAATACAATCCCAAACGCGGCGTCGGCACTGAAATCAGTGACATCAGCTGCACAAATTTCCAGCTTGACGTGCAGCGGCCATTTAATGTCAAACTTGATAATAGCGCCGGCTTTGCCGAGCCGTCGCCGCGGAGCATCCGCAGGATGCTCTTCTCTCGTATGTACGGCCAGGCCGAGCTCAGTAACTACATCCATGGCAATGGCGTCGGCTGCGTGGATGATATCCGCTTCCAGGATATCGCCTTCACCTACCGCGGTGAAGGGCCGCGACCTGATCGTGACAGCAAGGGAAACTGGGGGCGTAGTTCTACCCACGCCGTCTTTGATGTGCGGCACGCTAAGAACATCGCCTTTGAGCAGGTATGCATTGCCTGGGATGGTGAGCGACCCGGCTGGCGCTATGACCTCGAAAGCAAGCACAGCGAAGGCATCACCCATAATGCCTGCACCTTCAGCAAAGGCGTGCTCCTGGAATAAAACGCCTTTTTTTATCCGCAGTTTTTATCTATCCGCAGATTACGCAGATTAACGCAGATTATTTTTTGGGGAGGGCGCTTCGGTGTGTCCGCTTCCTTTATGGTTTTTCTCGGGTGGGTTGGGTTGCTTGATCAGTTGGATCTGGCAGATCAGCGGACGGATCGGACGGATCGGACGGATCAGGCAGATCCGGCTTCTTGATCAGGTGGATCAGAGGGAACTGCGGACGAATCGGTCCGAGGAAGCCTCACTTTCCAATGCTCGGGACTGCGCTCCAAGCTTTACCTTATTTCGCACTTTCGCGTGAGACAAAAAACACGCCGCCAAAATCTGCGATAATCTGCGTAATCTGCGGATAAAAGAGCGGGCCTATTCGTCCCGGTAGCGGATTTCGTAGAGTTTCCAGCCGACTTGGCGGACGCCTTCCAGGAGTTCGTGGTATGGCAGATCGGTGCCGGTGAGGAGGCCGATTTCGGCGTTGGCGCCGTCGCTGCGGCCGGTGGTGGCGCAGTCGCCGAGTTGGAACCAGTGGGCGCCGACGAAGAGCGGGCTCTTGAGGGCGCTGCGGATATAGGTGACGTAGGCGTCGCGTCGCGCTTCCTGGTCGGGCACGGGCTTGAGACTGGGATAGAAAAAGCCGCGGGTGAGGGTGCCGAAGTGGAATTCGCCGACCATCACCGGCATATCAAGGCCCTCGGGGAGCGCGAAGTCGTCCAGCGTGTAACGGTAGAGATTGTAACTGACCACATCGCAATGGCGGGCGGCGGCGCGGCCGGCGTTGTCATTCCAGGGCGAGAAACGGCAGCCGAGATCAAGTTTGTTCGGCGCGATTTCCTTGACGATGGCATGGACCGTGCTGAAGTACTGGTCGGCGATGCGGGTGTAGAACGCGTTCATGTCAGCATCGCTGGCGTCTTTGTCGGGCAAGTCGGTTTTGGCGAGCCAGTCGTCCCAGCTGGCATAGTCGCTGCGCCAGGCCTGATTGAGGGCGGCGAGGTCCCGGTATTTCTCCTTCAGCCATGCCTGCATGGCAATTTTCGCGGGCTGGGTGGCGGGCGACGCGACGGTGGCTTTCGCGAGGCTTACGCCGTCATTGCCCCAGGACATTTCATTGTTGATGAAGAAGCCGATGCACCACGGGTCTTCATAGGCGAAGTCGTAGTTGCCCAGACTGCGGCGCAGCGACGCGGCGAATTCCGGCGCGAAGGGGTCGGGGAATTTTCCCCAATGGCCCTTTGAACCTTCAATGAAGATGCCCCTGGCGCCGAGCGAAACCACGTACGGCGTGCGCCGCATGCGGGCGATGTCCATTGAGGACCAATTGGCGATGGTGTTCATGCCCCAGCTGCTCAGGCGGCGGTGAATGCGGTCGGAGTAAATCGCGCTCCAGTTTTCGCCGTACTTGCGGTAGAGATTGGCGGCTGCGAA
>JAAZKQ010000652.1 GCA_012799755.1 Lentisphaerota bacterium
AGCTGATACGTCGCTTCAATCGCCCGGGTTCTGTCGCCCTCCTTGACGAATAAGGCCAGGCGATTGGACGCACCGAGGCACACCATGGTCAATTCCTGCCGGCCGTTGTCCATGCGCAGCATGGTCGTCGGCGCAGGAAAATCCGGCTCGCGATGCCGCCAGACGAACTCAAGCCCGGTTGCGGTCTGCCGCAAGGCCGTCAGTGGCCGCTCTTCCAGCTGGGCGGCCCCGCCGCCGGCAGCCAGCACGGCGACTTCCTCCGGGCTCAATACGCCGGTGAAGATTTTGATCTCGTCATAGACGCCGTCACCGACCACGGCGTCAAAGCGGTCGGCATTGCTATCGCCCAGCCAAAGCCTGGGCTGCCGCTTCTCAGCCATGGCCTGGAAGCGGTCCGGCGACACTTTGTTGCCGACTTCGCGCCCGTTGATATACAACTGCACCTGCCCCTTGCCGGTATCCCAGCTGAGCGCCACATGCGCCCATTCGTCTTTGCGGAAAATGTTCTTGCTCAGTATCTGTATCTGCCCGGGCACGCAGACGCTGGTATCAATATGCCGCGGGCCGCTCTTGACCATGTAGAGACGAAAAGCCTGACCGCTGTCGAAGCTGATGATCCGCCGCCTGCCCTCGTCCGTCTCCTGCCAGTTGGGCTTGAACCAGAAGGACAAGGTGCCGGCATTGAGGTCCAGGGCCGGCAGTTTACTGAACTCACAGGCTGTCACTTGGTCGTAGGCATGGCGAGTCACCAGCAGCCCCTGGCCACTCACCCCCGGCAGGTAATCGCCGCGGCCATGCACCACCCCCGCCGGAAGTTCCGCCCCATCAGCGCCCAGCACTGCCGCCGAACCGTCCAAAGGCATATACAAACTGAGCTCGGCTGCGCCAAGCAATAACGACAACAAACAGACAAGCGGCACAAGACGACAAAATTTTTTCACGGCGCTGTTTCCTCATCAAGAACGGGTGCATAATCGGCGACGCATACAGGCTATCAACGCCGCGCCCAAAACAAAAATTGGCCACAGCGAAGACGCAAAGGAATCGTTAAAAAATTAAGGCAACAGTTCTGGAATTATTCCAAGCTGTTTTTTGCAATAGGTTTTCTGCATAGGAAACAGAGGGCGGCATGTGTGTTGCATGAATGCATGATTGCGCCGTAGGCGCTTAACCATGCTTAACCCCAGGCTTTAGCCTGGGGTGGGCACACCCAAAAGCAGGCGCCTTGGAAAGGCGCTACAGAAAACCGCGAAAAGGAACCGAGAATGTAAACTTAATTTCTGTACAACTCCAAAGATGGTAATCGGTCAGATGAAGATACAGTATAAATGTTCGACGCCTTCCCGAGGCAAAACACTCGCCTCCTGCTGCCGTGGATGCAAAAAACCTTAAAAGGACTGCCAATGCAAGAAAACCACGTCGAGGAATTGAATCACGAGTGTACGAGTCGGATGCTGTTTCACGATTTGACAGGAAACAACAGCAACATTCTGCATAAGAAACGCGATTCGCATGTCCGGGTGCAAACAAAGGAGTCGTTTAAAAATTAAGGCAACAGTTCTGGATTTGTTCCAAGCTGTTTTTTGCAATAGGTTTTCCGCATGGGAAACAGAGGGCAGCATGTGTGTTGCATGAATGCATGATTGCGCCGTAGGCGCTTAACCATGCTTAACCCCAGGCTTCAGCCTGGGGTGGGGGAAACCCCAAAATCAGGCGCCTTGGAAAGGCGCTACAGAAAACCGCGAAAAGGAACCGAGAATGTAAACTTAATTTCTGTACAACTCCAAAGAGGAAATGCAATGATTGAACTAAAAAAAGTCTTTGATCTCTACTCCGAAGTGGGCATGTCTGAGCCCAGGTATTTCATCCCGTATATCAATCCCCAAACCAACGAGGTGGAATCTCTGCCAGTACCGGATTCCGAGATGGAAGATACCTATGACCCGGAAGAGCTGGAAGAGCTGTGGGAACGCATCATAAATGACCCGAACTGGATCGAAGTGCCGGACCGGCGCGAGCTGGGCTTGGACAGCCGGGTGCCATTGCGCTTTGCCGACGAACATCTCAGCCCCGCAAACTGCGACTTGGTCGAACATTTCTTCCGCCGTCGCGGAGCTTACCGCAAGTTCTACGCTCTCCTGGAGCGCCTGGGCATGCTTGAAAAATGGTATCAGTTCCAAGACGAGGCCGTCTACGAGGCCATCGAGCAATGGCTGCAAGAGAACGATATCGAATTTATATAATGGCCTTCGGCGAAAAAATACCGCCGCAAGCAGACATTGCTGTAATCACTTGGCGACCAGCCCCCATACCCTTTTTCCTGTGACAGGAAGTGCCGCCCTCATTTTTTCGCCGCCTTGGCCACCCATTCCTTTTTCAGGATGGCATACTGCACGGTATTTTCATAGTGCGGCGTCCCGTCCGGATTGTCAACAAAGGAGATGAATTCTACGAACAGGCCCTCATAACGCATGCCAAGTCTCTCGCAAAGTTTCTGACTTCGTAGATTGGACTCCTCCGTATAGGCATAGATACGGCGGGCGTTTTTCTCGCGAAAAAGATAGTCGAAGAAGGCATAGGCGGCCTCATAGGCGTAGCCTTTGCCCTGATAGGCGGCATTCAGCATCCAGCATGGACTGAAGGTATCAAAGGGCGATCCGTCATCCTCCGGCTCGTTCCGTTCGGGAGTTGAATCAATTTCGCCGATAACCTTGCCCGTCTCTTTCAACACAATGGCAAAACAGTACTCCGTTTCGCCCATGCGCCTTTTCATTTCTTTCCTCGCATCCTCAAGCGTGTCAAGCTTCATGCAGGCAAAACAGTTGGGCTCCGGTTGCTGCAAATACTCGAATACATCCGTCGCATCGCTTTCAAGAAATGGACGGAGGATAAGTCTCGCTGTTTCAATGACCATGACAACTCCTCGTGTGGAAGAAAATGTATAGCTTCAGTCAAACAGGCCCAGAAGCGGACTTGAGAAGAGAAAATTTTTCCGTAAGCGGTCACTCTTCGGACAATAACCCATCTTTCGTGTTTGCCATGTCGCACCCCTATAGGATGCAATTTCGGAAGGATGCTCCCCCCGGAGCGACGCACAGCTTCAGCGCGGCTTGCCCTGGGCTGATATGTTTTGCGCTTTCAGCGCTTCTGCCGCTTCGCGGCCAGAGCGACAGGCGCTCTTCGTGCAGTTTGCCAGAGCTGCGAATATCAATGGGCAACCGGTTACCCCGCAACCGTAAGCGGTCACCGGTTGATAATTGGCCGGTCCAAGGGGACGCCTGAGACCGCTTGGACTCATTGGCGGCGGCGCCGGGGCGAGGACTCACAACTCATAAGGCATGATCCCATGGATTGGACAACCGGGACGCCCGGGACCGCGGGAAATGACATCTTGGCCCCGGGGACTGCTTGGCCGACGCCGGGGACTCCTGGAAGCGCCGCACCTGCGCGTGAGACAAGCAATCTGCGAGAATCTGCCCCAATCGGCGAAAAAACTGGC
>JAAZKQ010000653.1 GCA_012799755.1 Lentisphaerota bacterium
ACCATGAGTAACCCCAGGTGAAGCGAAGCGGAACCTGGGGATAGCCATATCCCAATCTATAGCCTCGGAGAGGCGACACCATGAGTAACCCCAGGTGAAGCGAAGCGGAACCTGGGGATAGGCGCCCGGTAAGGGCGCTACCAGATTCCGCATACGACCAAGGATTACATCGTCATGCCAAGTGTCAAAAATACCCAAAGGAAGATTCAGCCGCCCGGGCTTCGGCGCCATGTGGCGCTGCCCCTGGTGCTGCTGCTGTGCACTGCGCTGGGCGGCGTTCTCCATGCCCAGGGCCTGCAACCGCCCCTGGCGGGCACCGTTACTGGCACGCTGTTGCCCCCGGCCGGCACCATTATCCGTAACCATGCCATCATCCAGTTCCAACGCGAAAACGATGAAGTCCCCGGGCGTATCTATGACGCGCCCTCGAATGAGGTGCTGATCGAAATCCTCCCCGTCTATAATATCGAAATATTGCCGGATGGCGATGCGCCGGGCCAAGGCAGTGGCGCTCCGCCCGGCCAATTGATCCGCACCGTGGCAACCTCAGGGACAGGGACGCCCACTACCCGTGTCGTTATCAACTATACCCTCCACTTTACCGGCAACGCCTCTGACAACGTCCACGTCATCCCGGCCTTTGCCCATGGCCCGAGCGACTTTTTGCCCAAGCTGCCTGATGGCGACACCGGCATGCTGGTGTTCAGCGATGTTGATGCCAACGGCGTGTATGACAGCCATGACGTCCAAATCGCCAGCTGGCGTGACAGCAACAGCAACGGCCAAATTGATGCTGGTGAAGTGCAGCTCACACCCCTGGGGCGGCAATTCCCACCCGGCACCGTCTTCCCCCTACACCTGGTCTTCCGGGTTCCCCCCGATACTCCGGCCGGCGCCAACTGTTTCGTCGGTCTTGAGGGCACGTCCGTAGCTGATTCAAGCGCCGTTGACCCCAAATCACCTGATTCGATTCAAAATATCGTCCAAGTGCAGGTTGTCGAGGATGCGGTTGTGCACATCTCCAAGGATGCCAATGTCACGCAAGCTGTCCCCGGCAATGTGATCGCCTACACTGTCACCGCCAAAAACGTCGGCAAAGCTGCCGCCAAGCCTATCACCGTGACCATTGAAGGCGTTACCTACCAGGGCGTCGCGATCGCTGACATCCTCCCGACTCTCAGCACGGGCGAACCCGTGCCCGTCACCCCTACCAGCATCATCGCCTTTCCACCTGACGGAGTCACCGGCACCTTCCACTTTTCCAACCAGACCGACTTCTCGAAGCCTGAGAATGACCCCTCCTGGAACTGGCATAGCACCTACCAAACCGGCGATACGGTGGTCGCCTATATCACCAGCGACGGCACCAACCACTATGGTCTGGGCATCGGCAAGGAAATCATTTTCAAGTTTGATGTCCCGGTGCCGTCTGGACCAGAGTATACGGACCAGTACCCGTTGATCAATGTCGCCCACTGCCGATATGACACCAACGGGCTCGGCGTCCAGACGGTCAAGTCCAACGAAGTCCCCGTCAATGTCCAAGGCCCGCTCGGCGTCCTCGTTCGCGATACGGACTTTGAAGCGCAACGGCCGCCCTTGACGCCGGCTAACGACAGCGTCGTTGACCGCCAGACAATCCAAGTCGCCCAGGCCGGAACCTTCGTCTATTTCACCAACCGCATCTTGAACAAAGGCGCGGGATACGAGACCTTCAATATCTGCTTGGACCCCGACGCCACCATCAATCCCAACAAGTGGAGCGTGACCTTCTTTAAGAGCGATGGCGTCACCCCCCTGCGTGACAGCGGCATTGGCCTTCCCTTAACCAGCGGGCTGTTGGCGCCGGCCGGCGCAAACCTGGTCAATCCGCAGGCCTATATGGATATTGTCATGCGCGTCGAAATCCCGGAAGACGCGAAGCCCACCGAAAGCAATCCCAATCCCTTTGAAGCCAAGTTTGTCGTGTGCGTCAGTGCGAGCAGCAATATCGAGGTTGCAGACACTACCGAGAACTGGATCGTCGCCGTCAAGAGCGCCGAGATGCACCTGGCAAACTTCATTCCGCCGGACAGTGAGGATGAGAACGCCTTGACCAAGTTCGGCGACCCCGGAAAGTATGTGGAATTCCCGCTGGTCGTGCAGAACCTGGCGCCTGCCGGTCTTAACGGCGGCGAGGTGGATGTCTACACCCTGAGCACGCCAGTGCTGCCCACAGGCTGGAGCGTGACCTACTATCGCGACCTGAATAAAAACGGCGTGCTGGACGCAAATGAACTGTTGCCGGTGTTGCGCAGTGGCGCAGTGGCGCCGCAAGAAAAAGACTATCTTATCGCCAGAGTCGGAATAAGTCCATACGCCCGTGCCGACGTCACTGAACCCTACGGCGTCCAAGACGAGTATCCCCTGCGCTTCCGCGCTACTTCGAGCAATCTACCCGACCTGTATAAGGAGCAGGATGACATCGTCAAGGTCAATTGGCAAAATCGCTTTGAGTTGCAGCCTAATCGCCAGGGAACCATCGAACCCAACGGCGTGACCATCTATGAGCATACGGTGACCAATTATGGCGAAAGAGCCAATCGCTTCTACTTGACCCTGACCACCGGCCATGCGAATTGGACTTATTTCCTGCTGCAAAAGGACAACGGCGCGGAATTGCCCCAGGCGGTAGACCCTGTCGACGGGGTGAGTAAGCATTATGTTGACCTGGGCAAGGCCGGCGAGACCAACGACAAGGCTACCTTCCTTCTGCGCATCTATGCCCCAGGCGGTACGCCCCAGGGAACCATGGATTTGACCAGCATCCTGGTCACCGCCAATGACCCGGGGGAAACCACGCCCACCCGCTTCCCGGGAACGCCCTTGCATATCGCCACCGATGTCACTTTCGTCGTCGCCGGCGACCTGGTGCTGATAAAAAGCGCTGACCCGGCGCCGGGCGCCCCCGTTAGACCCGGCGATTCAATCGAGTACACGACGACTTTCTTCAACAAGAGCGCCGACCCACTCGCGCAGTTGACCATCCAGGACCAAATCTCCCCCCATACTGCCTACGTGCTGACAAGCGCCAATAAGGGAAGCGATCCCTTGCCGGCCAACTTGACCGGCGTAACTTTCGAAGTCTCCCGCAATGGCGGCATCTCCTGGACAGCCGATGCCGGCTCCGGCACTGACACCAGCGTCACCAACATTCGCGCCGTTTTTACCGGCTCATTAGGCGGCGGCGCCGAAGGAAAGTTCATTTTCACCGTCAAAGTGCGCTGAGCCGGAGTGGAAGCGGCTTCTACTCTGCCGGAAGATGAACGCTATGGGCCGGGCTTTGGATTTCCAAGCAGCCGACCTCAAAAAATCTGCGTTAATCTGCGCAATCTGCGGATAGAAAAAGCCCCGCCAGCCGAACCCGCTTGGGCAATGTCCCGCTTTGAAAAACAGGAAACGCCCGGCGCCTGCACAAATGGCATACGCCGGGCGTTATGATTTATCTGCGGGCTATTGCGCCTCAGGCTTGGGTTTCAAGGGCCTTGGTGATGCGTTTCGGATGGCGCAGAAGCGCACGCAGTTCGTTGCTCTGCAATTTCTCGACCTGATCCTGCGGAACACCCAGAGCGACCAAACGCTTCTTCTGGACTTTGATGCGCTGACGCTTCGCCGCAGGTGACTTTTTCGGGCGGACTTTGTTCTTGTTGCGAAATGTGCTTGTCGCCATGGTTATAACTCCCAGAATTGGAACTGTGTCGTAATTGTTTGATGAATATTATGGCAAGACGTGAATGGTAAATATAATGCAGTGATGCCGCTTTGCCAGCATAATGGCGTTTTTTGCGACAAGGACGGGTAAGCGGTCGCCGATTGATAACAGACATTTTTTATCCGCAGATTACGCAGATTGGCGCAGATTATTAGCGGCATGTCTCGCATCGCCGCTGCGCGGCGATGCCG
>JAAZKQ010000654.1 GCA_012799755.1 Lentisphaerota bacterium
CAGTCTTCTGTAGCGCCTCCACGAGGCGCCCCGGTTTGAGGGGGCATTCCACCCCCAGGCTGAAGCCTGGGGTTAAGCATGGTTAGGCGCCTACGGCGCCGAGAGCGTGGACAGAGTGGACAGAGTGGACGGCGACTGCTGCGTCTTGCGCAGTACAGCCATCAGGCTGCCGGTTCCGTGGTTAAAAACTTTCGTGCTTTTCGTGTTTTTCGTGGTTAAAAAAACTTTCGTGCCTTTCGTGTCTTTCGTGGTTAAAAAACCTTTCCGTGTTTTCCGTGTTTTCCGTGGTTAAAAAATCTTCCGTGTTTTCCGTGGTTTACCTTACTCGTCTTTTCCTTCCAGGCGTCGCAGCACGCCGAAGATGGATTCATCGAACTTCCAATGCAGAGCCACGAAGAATCCCTTGTCCCAGCGTTTGCCGCGCGAGAAGTCCTTATCCTCAAAGCCCTCGAAGTTATAGCCCAGCGCCAGCTGGAGGTCCTTGAGCAGGTTGAAACCGACGCTGGCGCCATAGCTCAGGGAATGGGTCGAGACATCGTACTGTGAAAGCACCCGCCCGCCAACGGTGACAAAGAGTCGCTCGCTGAGGTCAATTCTGGCGCCGAGGGCTTTGACATCGCTGAAGAGCGCCGAGTCCAGGTACTCCGCGTCGCTGCTTTTGCAGGCGTACTTGGCTTCCAGGATAAGCCAGCTGCATGGCTGCCAGTTGCCCTCAATGGAAAAGATCAGACGATTGAGGCGACCGTAATCGGCGATGTCGGTGTCCTTTTCGTACTTGAACTCAATGTCGCTGATGACATTGAGGCCGTCCCAGTTGACGGGCCGGTAGGCGCAGCCCATGAGCAGGTCGAGGCTGAGTTCGTTGGGATTATCATCCTTGGCGTTGATATAATTGACGATATTGCGCCCGAAGAGCGTGTAATCTATGCCGAGTTTGAGGGTGCCGCCGATTTCCGCCAGGTAGGATGTCTCGCTGTCTTCATCACGCATTTCATAGCGGCTGATGGCGCTGCCGGTGCCGGAGAGGGGGCGGTATTCGGAACTCAGGGTGAAGGCCCAGAAATCGTCATCGCCGGCCTTTTTGCTTTTGCGAACCGCGTTGCTGAGTTCGGCGGTGCCGCCCAAACGCCATTCGCTGCTCACTTGGTGACTGATGTCAAGCCCGGAACCCGAGCTTACCCGCCTGCCGCTGGCGCTGTCCTCAAGCTTGAGGCGATTAAAGGCGCTGGTGGACTCATTGATTTTCGCTTCGATCCCGAAGCTGGCGTTGTACTCGTCGCCGCTATTGTGGACTTCCCGTCGCTCGCCGCTGAGAACCAAGTCGGCATAGCGATTGAGGGTATAGCGCAACTCCGCTTCGCTGCGCGTCGCTTGGTCGGTGTCGGAGTCCCCAAAAGCTTGCTGGTGGAAGAGGTCCAGGCGCAGGGCCTGGCTCAGGTTGAAGCCCGCGCCGGCGCGGACGAAGGGACTGCGGAGGCGCTCGCCCTTCTTTTTGGGGTCGCGCGAGGTGTCTTCCTCTTCCGTGTAGCCCAAGCCCAAGGTCAGTTCCCGCGAATCCCGCTTGTAGACGAAATCGTGAATGGCCACATGCCGCCGCCGGTCGCCCTCACGGTCGTTTTCGGTGTAGAACTCTTCCTTGGTGGACCAGTGCTCGTTGAGATCGAACTCGCCCTCAAAGCCCAGGGTCATGCGGCCGGCGCGGTCGCCGGACATGCTCTGGTTATCAAAGTCATTGCCGATATTGCGGTAGTAGAGACGGAAGCGGGCCGCGTCATAGTCGCCTTCGAGTTCCAGGCGGTTGGCGCTGCCGTCGCTGCCGTCCTCCGACTTGGTCCGGGCGACTTCGCCGCTGAGAACCAGGCCGGGCCTGAGTTGAACGGACGCGTCAACGCCTTCAATGACGTGATCATTGGTCGCGGTCTCATCCCGGATTTGGGTGACGCCGACGGCCATGGTGCGGGCGGCATTGTGCAGCTCAGCCCGGCCGCCATAGCTGTTGTAGTCCTTCGATTTGCGGCCGTCCACCTCATAATCCACCACGATGTAGACCGGATTGCCGTCAGTGTCCTTGGAAGGAATCGGCCGTTTGAAGAGGATGCGGCCGGTGTCGTAGTCAATGCTGTAATCCGTGAAACGCGTTTTGCTCTCACTCTTGAGAGCCTCGTCAGGATGCCAGCGGTCCCGGGTCTCAATGACGACACGTTCGCTGTTCTCGATAATATTTTTATCCGGCAGGGTATAATAGCCGCTGACGCCACGGCCGCGTATTTCCAGGCCCTTGACCTGGATTTGGTCATTGTGCGAGAAGAAGGCATCCACATCAACGTAGGTGCTTTCGATATGCGCCTTGGCGCCGGTCATGGAACGCTGGTAGGCGGCGAGCTGAGTTTTGTCCATGTCGGTTTCGAAGTCGCCATACATGACGTAGGACTGGTCTTTTTCGACCTTGACGTAGAGTTTGTCCCGCGATTCGGCTTCATACTGCTGCTCGGATTCGTCGCCGTAAACCGGGTAGTACTTCTGCAAGTCCTGCTCGCCGAAGATTTTGCCGTCATCGCGCGGTTTTCTCGAATCGTAGGCGGTGGTCATCACCATATTGTAGGGCAGAGTGCCCTTGGCGAAGAAGGCGATGCGGTTATCCATGTCGAGCTTGTGATCCTTGTCCACGCCGCCATCCCGCTTGCTGTCACGGGTATGGGAGTCGCTGAGGGTGCTGGAGGCGATACCCGACACAATCCACGGTCGCTGATGCGGCGCAAAGGTTACCTTGACGACTTGCTGGAGCTCGCCGGCGATGACGCTGACGGCGCGCGTTTCCGGCGTCGTTGCGGCGCTGAGGCGGATCAGCGCCATACCGTCACGCACCTGGGCCTGGTGTCCGTGCTCGGTCACTCGCAGGTCGGGCGAAAGAATGTCGCCCTTGTCCACGGTGACCGTC
>JAAZKQ010000655.1 GCA_012799755.1 Lentisphaerota bacterium
CCGGCGGCAGCCCGCTGAAAACCTTGGCTTTTTACATCTTCGATATTGCCCACAATCTCTTCGGCATACCCGTCGGCGTACAGGCTGCCGCCGCCCGCCATTTCAATCCAAGCAACGACACCGAGGATATCTCCGCCATCATCATGCGCTTCCCCAATGGCGCACTCTTTTCGCTCAATGTCATGATCACGCCCTGGGCCGGCAGCGACCGCATCGAATTTCACGGCACTGACGGCTCCATCATCATGGACAAATGGCCGCCGGCAGGCAACGGCCCCATCATCATCAACACCAAGGCCGGCGGCCGCCGCACCGTCACTCCGCAGACCAACACCAACTGGCACATACCCATGATTGAGGACTTCTGCCAGGCCATACGCCAAAAACGCGCGCCTGTTTGCAGCATCCGCAGCGCCTATATCACCGAACTCATCACCGACGCGGTCTTCCGCGCCATGGACTCCGGCAAGGAAGAAAAAGTACTCACGGAAGGACTGCTCTGATTATGGCTAAAACCAAAGTTCTCATGATTGGCGGCACCGGCATTATCAGCACTGACTGCTCTGTGCTGGCGCTGCAACAGCCCGATATCGAACTCTATCTGCTCAATCGGGGCAAAACCCCGAATTTCCTGCCGCCGGACACCAAGACCATCAACGCCGACGTCAACCACGAAGATGAGCTGCGCGAGGCCCTCGCCGGTCACGATTTCGACATTTGCTGCGACTTCCTCTCCTACGACCAAGCCGCCCTTGAAAGCAAGCTGCGGGCGCTGCGTGGCCGTTGTCGTCACTACATCTTCATTTCCTCCATCATGGCCTACCGCTCAACGGAAAAGCTGCTCAAGACCGAGGCGAACAGCCCCATCGGCAATGCTCGCTGGAGCTACGGCTGGGAAAAAAGCCGTTGTGAAATGCACCTGCGCCAGGAGTGCGCCAACAGCGGCATGCTCTTCACCATCGTCCGCCCCGGCTACACCTACAACCGCGTCCGCTTTTTCAATCCCTGGACCATCTCCCACTGGCGCAGCTGGACCCTCGCCGAGCGCCTGCTCAACGGCAAGCCCTACATTCTGCACGATGACGGCATGCAGCTGTGCACTGTCACCCACACCAGGGACTTCGCCAAGGCCTTCGTCGGACTCTTCAACAACCCGGCCGCCGTCAACGAGGATTTCCACATTACCTCCACGACCTACCTGACTTGGAAACGGGTTGCGGAAATTCAGGCCGAGCTCCTCGGCGTCAAGCCCGTCTTTCATTGTCTGCCGGCGGAGACCATCTGCGCGGTTGTCGGCTACGGCCCGGCCCAGAAGGTCGTCCACTGTTGCAGTCACGACCTCTATGACAATTCCAAAATCCGCGCTGCCGTGCCGGCTTTTAGCTGCACGACGAGCTTCGAGGAGGGCATGGCTGAGTCCATCCGCTTCTATCGCGACAACCCCGGCTATCAGCAGATTGACCCGAACTGGGCCGCCTGGTTTGACACCCTCGCCAAGATGTAAACGGAGAGCATCCGCCGCCAGTCGAAATCGCTCACATACCAGCCGCGAATCGGCTGATGAAATCGCGTTGCGCCTGCTTCGAGAGGGTGACGAAGCGCACGCTGAAGCCGCCGATTCGCACTGTCAGCTGCTGGTATTTATCCGGCTCCGCCATGGCTGCTTGAAGCTCCGCGACGCTGGCGCCGTTCACTTGCAGCTGCAAGCCGCCGCGGCGGAAGTAGCTGCGGCAAAGCGTCTCGAACTTCGCGATATTCTCGGGACTCTCCCAGGTCGCCGGCGCAATCCACAGGTCCAACGCCTGTCCGCCCGAGAATAGCCCTTGGTCCCAGGCGCTTGCGGAGAGCAGTAACGACGTATGGGGCGTAACGACGGCCGGCCGCGTCCCCGCATTCTTGGCCAGCGGCTCGCCGTCTCGACGGCCATCAAGCGTTGCCCCCAACCGCGTTCCACCCTCAATATGGCCGGCCAGCGTATGCAAGGACGGCACGCAGAAAAATCCCGGACGGTTATGCGCCGCGCATATCGCCGCAATCCGTTCTGTCAGGGTCTTCACCAATGCATCAACTTCAGGGTGATTCTGGCCATATTTCGGCAGGGCGGTGATTTTCGCCAGCAGCTCCGGCGCGTCAGAGAAATTGCTCTGCAAAGCCGCCAGCAGGTCGCTCAAATTGCTGGCCTTCTGTTCAAAGACCAGCTTTTTCACGCTGAAGAGCGAATCAGCCAGATTGATCATGCCGAAGGTTTCGACAATCATGGTCAGGTAGCGCACACCGCCGGCAAGGACATCGCGTTTGCGGCTCAGGCAGTCCGCATACAACGCCGACATGAAGGGATTCTGCAATTTCTCCATGCGCACCTGCCGGTTTTTCTCAAAGGCCAGCACGGACTCCCGCACAAAAAATGCCAGGTAGCGGCACACCTGTTCAAACAGTTCGGCAAATGACGCATAGGTCGTTTTCGGCGGCACCTCGCAAGCCAGCGGCAGTTTGCCGCGGAGAGGCTCGCCGTTATTCAGGGCCATTTCGAGCGCAAGCGGCGTCATCACGACCGCACCCCACATATCCTGCCATTCGCGTGCGGAAATCTTCAGCCCCATGCAGGAATTCACCACCCAATCCGCCAGTTCGCTCTCCGGCACGCCCCGTGTCAGCAGCGCCTTGCGGCAGGCCTCCTCGCCGTAGAAGGTCGGCTGTCCGCAGCGCAGCAATTCCGGCCGGCAAAGCCGCGCGAAATCCTCATGGGAAAGCCGTTCGGAGACCCGCACCGTCAGCAACGGCGATGGCAGCTGCAATTTTGCCGTCAGGTCGAGAATGCTCCACGACAACTCATTTAGGCCCTCTTCGCCGCCCAGATTGAGCGCCGTGGCGTCA
>JAAZKQ010000656.1 GCA_012799755.1 Lentisphaerota bacterium
AAAAACCCAAGCACACGCAGGCGCCAACCGTGCTGTGGGCTTGCAGCCCGCAGCGGCACATAACCCCGCAAACGAAAAACCCAAGCACACGCAGGCGCCAACCGTGCTGTGGGCTTGCAGCCCGCAGCGGCACATGACCCCGCAAACGGCGCCAAGCGTTCAGCATCCCTGGCCGCAAAGCGGCGGAAGCGCTGAAAGCGCAAAACATACCAGCCCATGGCAAGCCGCGCTGAAGGCGCGCGCCGCCCTGAGTAAAACGCAAAAAAATTGCACGCTGTAAGTGTGCGACATAGTAGACAGCAAAGATGACTTCCCTTGCAAAGCAACAGGAACTGGCTGTCATCAATGAGTGACCGGCTACTAGAATGGTAAGCGGTCACCCATTGATATCGTGAGCAAGGAGCTGGGGTGCCAGCGGCAACGATCATCGGCGCTGATTGTCCGCCTTGGGAAGCCAGCGGCTGAAGTATCCCTTGCTGAGGACCCTGTTCAGCATAAACTCAAGCTGCCCGAGTTCGTACAGCAGGTCAAGAATGGTGTAACGCTTGCGGATCATGGCGGCACCGATGACGCCCTTGCGCAATTCCGCTTCGTCCAGCCCGATGTCCGCCGGTTCAACCGGACAGCCCAGCAGCTGGAAGCGTCGGCGCAGCTCAGCATAGGGAATAAGCTGCTGTCGCAGGCGCTGCTGCATCAGTGGCCAGGCGGCGATTATCTGCCGACGGCGCGCCTGCAACGCCTCGCCCGTGAGGAGTTTGCCGATAGCCACGTCAATGGCACCGGCATGGAAGCTGCTGCCGCCAAGCAGGGCGTCAATTTCCGTTCGCCGCTGGTCGGGGGAAATTTCCGGCGCCGCCTCGGCAAGAGCGCGCATGGCCTCGGCATTCAGGGCGAAGGTCTCGTCCATCAGCGCAGTGGACAAAAGCGTACCGACAGCCACCTTGAAGCCGTGGGACGGCGTCTCGCCATCCACCACGATCTCGTCCATTTCCCAGATATGGCTGAAGAGATGCTCGGCACCGGAAGCCGGTCGTGATTCTTGGTAGTACTGCATGGCGAAGCCCGTCGCCGCCAAGCCCAGGAAGAGCCCGGCCATCGCCTCGGGCTGTCGTTCAAGAATGCCTTGGGGATTGCCCAGCCACTGCTGCAAATCCTTCTGCACCATGTCCCAAGCCACCGGGTCGTAGGGCGTGATGCCCAAGGCGTCCGCGATATGCCAGTCAGCGCCCGCGACGATTTTGGCCGCCAAGTCGGCGTAACCGGCGGCGACCATCGGCATCGGCGCCTGGCTGACCACGGCGTTGTCAGCCAAGATGGCCAGCGGTGCATCGCAGGGCACGGTCTTCTTGAAGCCGTCAACCACCAGCGCCGCGCCCGACGAGGTATAGCCATCCACCGACGGCGCCGTCGCCACGCACAGATAGCCGCCCGTGCCGGCCTCGTGACTGGAACACTTCACCAAGTCGTTGATCGTACCCGAGCCGACCGCCACCGGCACCAAGCCGCGAATAATCGGCTTGAGCGCCACGACATGGCGATAATCCGCATGTAGCATCGGCTGCGCCGGGTAGATGTGCGGCTCGACCGGCGCCATACCGGCAGCGCAAAGAATGTCCTGCACGGCTTGGCCGGCCGCCGCCCAGGTGTTTCCATCGGCAATGATTTTCGGCGTCTTGCCGGGCCAATACTGTCGCAGAATGGCCGGGATATCCTTGAGGACATCGTCGCCCAGCACGCACATGCGTGTCTGTAATCCAGCTGGAATAGGTATTTGCATGGCTCTGTGGTTCTTTCTGCTGACGAAACGCCCGTCGGCGCTCTCGATTGCTGATAGAAAAAAGGACTCAATGGCTCGGGCCATTGAGTCCTCCGTATGCACTATCGGGCCGAGGCTATAGCAGTCCGATGTAGCCCCGAGTACTTATTTCTTCTTGCTGCGGGCCGGAGCCTTCTTCGCCGTTTTGTTGGCGCTGAATTTCACAACTTTGTTATTGCGACCGGACTCGTAGAGGCCCATGATCATCTTGTGGGTGGTGTTGAGGATCAGTTCACCACTGATCCAAGGCTGCTCGCCGTTTTCCAGCGACTCGTAGAAGTCATCAATCTGCTTGGTGTGGCTGGCGCCCCAGTAGGAC
>JAAZKQ010000657.1 GCA_012799755.1 Lentisphaerota bacterium
CCAATCTGCGTAATCTGCGGATAAAAAGCTCCCCGCCTTCGCGCCTTCAGAAGCTGATATCGTCGGGATGATGGCCGGAATTGCCGAAGACGGGCAGGTCGTCAATGGCGGTCATATCGGCCTTGGTGATTTCAAAGTCGAAGACGTTCATATTGGCGGTGATGCGCGCGGGGGTGACGGACTTGGGAATGGGCAGGATGCCGCGCTGCAGGGCGAAGCGGATGCAGAGCTGGGCGACGGACTTGCCGTAATGGCCGGCGATGACGGCGAGATTGGTGTCGTTCAGCAGGCGACCGCTGCCCAAGGGACTCCAAGCCTGCACGAGGATATTGCGGTTTTTGCAGTAGCTGACGACGTTGGGCTGGGTGAAGCCGGGGTTGAATTCAATCTGGTTGACCATCGGCGTCACGGTGGCGGTCTGGGCAATGATTTCAAGGTGATGGGGGTGGAAATTGCTCACGCCAATGGCGCGGGCTTTGCCGTCAGCGAGGATTTTTTCCATGGCGCGCCAGGTCGCCTGGTTGATTGCCTCACAGGAATCGGGAAATTGTTTGGCGTTGGCGGGCCAGTGAATCAGGTAGAGATCGAGGTAGTCGGTGCCGAGTCGTTGGAGGGACTCGGCGCAGGCCGCCAGGGTTGACTCATAACCGCGCTGCTTGTTCCAGAGCTTGGTGGTGAGGAAAATCTTTTCGCGGGGAATACCGCTTTCGGCGATGGCCGCGCCGACTTCGGGCTCATTGCCGTATGCGGCGGCGGTATCAATGTGGCGGTAGCCGGCTTTGAGGGCGGCGAGCACGGCTGCGCGGCAGGTGTCGCCTTTGGCTTGCCAAGTGCCGAAGCCGATGCAGGGGATGGTCGTGCCGTTAGCCAAGGTGAAAGTGTCTGTTACTGTATGCATAACTTGACTCCATAAAAGTTCTTGTTGCTGTGGCCACGCGGCGGGCGTGGTCGAGGTATGGGTTGAGGTCAAGGTTGGCGCGTTCTTTAGCGCAGGGCGAAGGCCCGGATAAGCTTGCGCAGATGCTCGGTGCAGCGCTCTATCGGCGCGTCCATAAATTTGTCAATCGGGATGAATTTACCAGCGGCGGCTTCCAAGTCGGCCTGCACGGCCTTGAGGAAAGTGTGCTGGAATTCGGTGGCGACGTTGATTTTGGTGATGCCGAGGGTGATGGCTTTCTGCACGTCGGCGATTGGCGTGCCCGTGCCGCCGTGGAGAACCAGCGGCAGCTTCGGCAGGCGTTCGCCGATCTGGCGGCAAAGCTCGAGGTCGAGTTTTGGCGTCTGCTTGTAGTAACCGTGGGCGGTGCCGATGGAAACGGCCAGGGCATCAACTTTGGTCGCTGCCGCAAATTGGCAGGTTTCTTCCACATCGGACAGGGCGGTTTCATCACCCATGGCGACATGGCCGATTTCGCCTTCGGCGGAGGCGCCGGCGGCGTGGGCAAGAGCGACGGCTTCGCTGGTGAGGGCGACGTTTTCGGCAAATGGCAGGCGCGAGCCATCAAGCATGATTGAGTTATAGCCCCAGCTGAGGGCGTTGCGAACTTGTTCGAGGCTCTCGCCGTGATCCATGTGCACGGCCACTGGCTGGCTGCATTTCTCGGCCAGACGGATGAGCAGGCCGCCGAGGGCTTCGGCCTTGCCATTGGCGAATAAACGTGAATAGATTTGCAGGATGACCGGCGATTTCTCGGCTTCAGCAGCCTTGATGATGGCAACGGCGGTTTCGTAATTGGCGGCATTGAAGGCGCCAATGGCACGACCGGCCTTGCGCGCCGCCGGGAGGATTTCATTCATTGACACGAGAGGCATGGCAATTCCTTTTCACGTTATGACGCCGGGCACGATGAGCGACGCTTGCTGCGTGGCGCTTCGCCTCACATCGTGGCATTTTTCTGCTCCTGTCGGCGAGGTATGAAGAAGCTGACAATCAGCAAGACAAGGCCCAACACCGGGAAGATGCCAAATATAATACTGATTGCCGCAATTTGCAGAAGAATGCCACGAGAACGCAGTTTTGCCGGTAGCGCTGCCAGGCCTTTGCGGGAAATAATGAGTGCCAGCGCGCCCAGCAATGCCGTGCTCAACAGCACGTAGGCGAATTGACGCAGGCCCGCCAGGGCGGCGTTGCTGATGGCGCGGCAGCGCAAATCGTCGGCGTCTCTCGGGGCGGAGAAGAAGAAGGTTTGCCAGCGGCTGTGATCGTCGCCCGGCAAGGCAATGTCGAGGCTGGCGAGATTGGCGCCGGCCGTCGGCGTTGTGGGCGCGGCTTCGCCCGGCCTCTCCGGCGCGGCGGCGCTCATGCCCATGTCGGCGCCCAGGGCGTTCAGACCGTCGGCGGGGGGCGGCACCGGGCTTGGCGCAGCCATATCACCGCCCATGCCCGTCAGGGCGTCAGGAGCGAGCTCGCTACGCCGACCGGCGG
>JAAZKQ010000658.1 GCA_012799755.1 Lentisphaerota bacterium
CTCGCCCGCCTCAGCCGACGCCTGGCGCCCGTCATGCTCCGCCGCACCAAGGAACAGGTGGCCACCGAACTGCCGCCGCGTATCGAAGAAGTCCTTCGCGTTGAAATGCACCCCGAGCAACTCGAACTCTACAACCGCGCGCTGCTCTTCGCCCGGGAGAAACTCCACGAACACGGCGCCGCCCATGTATTGGCCTCACTCACCCGCCTGCGGCAAATCTGCTGCCACGCCGAACTGATGCGCAAAGCGCCCAGCGAAACACCCTCGGCAAAACTCGACTTGCTCCTTGAGCACCTGCAAGAACTCCATGGCAGCGGCCATTCCGCGCTGGTCTTCAGTCAATTCACGTCCATGCTCGATATCATCGCCCGCGAGCTGGATAAACTGGCCATGCCCTACTACGTCATCACCGGCGAAACACCGGTGGAGCAGCGCGCCAAACGCGTCGAAGACTTCAGCTCTTCACCGGAACCGGCGGTATTCCTCCTCAGCCTCAAGGCCGCCGGCACGGGCCTGACCCTTACCAAGGCCGACTATGTCTTCCTCTATGACCCCTGGTGGAACCCCGCCGTTGAACGCCAGGCCATTGACCGCACACACCGTATCGGCCAGGATAAAACCGTCATCGCCTATAAACTTATCGCCCAGGATTCCGTCGAGGAAAAAGTCCTCGCCCTCGTGGAAAAAAAGCGCGAACTGTTCAACGCCGTCATGGATGGCGCCCGGGAACAGGCCGCCATCAGCCGCCTCAGCCTCGCCGAACTCAAGGAACTGCTACGCTGAAATCATTGCCGTCGGACAACCCCCATCGGCATAAACACGTGTATCTTATGCTGCCGTCCTGCACCCGCAGTCACGCACATAAACTAGGAGTTGTCGTCATGACATCCGAACCCATTCCCTTCGTCTGCAAATGCTGCGGCACCTGCTGCCGCTGGCCGGGCATTGTCCGCGTTAGCGATGACGACATTCGCGCCATTGCCGCATATCTCGACATGAAAGAGGAAGATTTCCGCGCAGAGTACACACGCGCCTTCCCCGGTTGCTCGACACTTATTCTCACGGAAGCCCCCGACGGCGCCTGCATCTTTATTGATGAAACAAATCGCTGCCGCATCAACCCCGTCAAACCCGGGCAGTGCCGGGGCTTTCCGGAAAAATGGAGCGCGCCGCCGGAGTATATGCAACTCTGCGCCGGCTTCCGTGCCCAGGCGGCAGCAAAGAAACGTCGGCAGGCGCCCGCCATCCCCTGCGGCATCAGCCATGTGCACGTCCTTGGCCATCCCCTCCTGCCTCTCTCGGTCGAGGACGCCCCGGCAAATGCCCAAGTCTTCAACTGCCATAACTTCTGCCTGCTCCTTGATTACCTGGGCATTCCCTTCACCTACTACGGCGTCAGTGGCTCGCAGTTGCCCGGCGGCAAGGGCAGCTTCGCCGACTGCGGCAAACCCACCGGCTCCTGGAAATACGGCAACCGCTGGCACCAGACCTACACCAAACGCCTCAACCGGCAACTCGCCAAGCAGCTCGGCAAGGCCGCCCAGCCGGAAATCCTCTGCTCCCTCTATGGCGCCGCTCAAGCCGATATTGATCCCGCCGGCCGTCCTGTCATCGAGCCCCTCCTCGGCTATGACCACTGCTGGACCCCCTATCGCGTCTTCCCCTCCTACGCCCACCAGCATACCATCTATGCCAAACAGGAAGAATTCACCCGAAAAAACCGCTTTTTCGATACGGTCATCCCCCACTTCGTCAACGCCGACGACTACTGGATAGCCGCCCACAGCGACGACTATCTGCTCTACCTCGGTCGCAATGCCGCCGACAAGGGCGTTGACCTCGCCCGCCAATGCGCCGACGCCTGCAAACTGCCCATCCATTGTATACACGACAATTGTTTCGGCGCTGATAAAACCGAGATTATCGCCCGCGCCCGCGCCGTGCTCATGCCCACCCTCTACGTCGAACCCTTCGGCTACGTCGCCATCGAAGCCCAATTCTGCGGCACGCCCATCATCACCACCGACTGGGGCGCCTTCAGCGAAACCGTCACCCACGGCGTCACCGGCTTCCGCTGCCGCACCGCCGCCGAATTCAACCGCGCCGTCGCCCTCGCGCCGACGCTTGACCGCCAAGCCATCCGCAAACACGCCTGTGACCACTACAGCATCGAGGCCGTCGCCCCCGCTTACGCCGCATATTTCGATTTCGTCTGGAATGTTCACAATAATGGTGGATATTATGCCGAGGACGCCATCAGAGACCCGCGACAATGGGGCAACAGCCCATTCGCATAGCAAATCGTGACATAGGAGTGAAGCAAATGGCTACTTCCCGCAGCAAGAAACAAAACGACGATTTCCTGTTTGGAGCCGATGAAAAAGCCAGCCGCCGCAGACGCGTCGCGGCGCCCACCGCCCCCGTGGCCGGCCCCTCCGGCCCGGCGATGTCCGGTGGCCCCAGCGGCCCGGCCATGTCCGGCGGTCCCAGCGGCCCGGCCATGTCCGGCACCCCCGGCAAAGTCGCCCCCCCGAAACGCCGTCGCCGCGCCGTAGACGAAGATACCCTCAAGCAACTCTACGGCTGAACCAAGCCAAGCCGGATGCAAACCGGCAACAACTGCAATTTTTTCCAGCGGGCAGGTACCTATATGGTCCTGCCCGCTTTTTTTCCGATATAATTTTCACCAATAGTGCCGTGGTTTTTGTACAGGGTTCATGCATGGCTAGAGAGCAAAATCACGCATCTTCCCGGTTTTATGAAAACAGTGGGCTCTATGCGCAGGAACTGAGCTGTTGCTTCTTTAACACCATTGCAGGCAATTCATAAATTTCATTAAAAGTCCCTGTCGCAGGCGCTTCCCACAATAAGCGAGACAACGTTGTCCCTCTGCCAATACTTATTATTTTGTACATGCAATAAATGCTATTTTTGTTCTTTTCACAAAACCGGGAAGAACCACTTTTCATAGCAGAGGGCGGCTCCAGGCGACTTGCATGCACCTGAAAAACGCCTATGGTTATGGACGACTGAGCCGCCGGCAACACCCAGCACGTCACCAGTCCGCAGCGAAACCAGGCTACTCATCTTTCCCTTGTCTCAGGTAATGGCACCCTCACCCTAAACCAAGGACCGACACCATGATGACCCAAGCCGACATCCAGCAAGCCTTGCAAAAACGTCCCGCAACAACTTGGCGTTCCGAACCGCTGCTGGGCAGCATCTATGGACAGGAGGAAATAGACGCGGCAGTCGCCGCCATCCGCGAAGCCATGGATGTCAGCAAGGGCTTCGGCTTTTCGGCATCACCCATCCCTGAGTTCGAACGCGCCTTCGCTGACTACACCGGCACGGCTGACGCCGTCGCCGTCAACAGCGCCGGCCCAGGCATTGACATCGTCATGCGGGCACTCAAACTGCAGCCGGGCGACGAAGTCATCGTGCCGTCCATCAACTACCCTGCCGCGCCGCTGGCCGTGCTGGGCGCCGGCGGCAAGGTCGTCTGGGGCGAAGCCGACCCCGTCACCTATATGCTCGACCCCGCCGACGTCGAACGCAAAATCACCAATCGCACCCGCGCCATCTTCCCCGTGCATATCCACGGCCTCAGCGCCCCCATGGATGATTATCTGGCCATCGCCGAAAAACATCCCCACCCCGTATACGGGCCGCCAAAAGTCGTCGGCGACGCCGCTCGCGCCTGCGGTGGCTCCTATCGCGGCACGAAGATCGGCAAGAAAGGCTGGGCGACCATCTACTCCTTCCACACCATGAAGAACATGACCACCCTCGGCGAAGGCGGCATGATTGTCACCGATGACCTCGAATTGGCCAACTACGCGCGCTCTGTGCGCATGTACGGCAGCGCCGTCGAAGCTTGGGGCACCTCCAACGTCATGACCAAAGTGCAGGCCGCCGTCGGCCTCGTCCAGCTGAGCAAGCTGGACAGCTTCATTGCCGCCCGCCGCCGTGTCGCTCAGGAACGCAATCAGCTCTTGCAGGGACTGCCCGGCGTCACCTTGCCGCCCGAACCCGCTGATTGCGAACACAGCTACTACCTCTATACCGTTACCCTGAAGGATGAATGGGCCGGCGAAAAGCGCAATCAACTCATCAAAATGATGAACGATGACTACGGCATCGGCTGTGTCGTCGCCAACCCGCCATGCTATATGGCACGACGCCTCCTCGCCGAAAACTTCGGCAAGACCACACCGCTCTCCGAAGCCTACGCAGCGAAAATGGTCAGCATCTCCCTCCATCCCAGCATGACCAGCGACGACAACAGGTACATTGCCGCCGCTTTCATCACCTGCACCCAAAAACTCTGAGCCGATTGAGCCGGACTGATCAAACCGTGATCACGAGAAAAATGATCCGCCTGATCCGTCCGGCCAAGTGGCCGGCGCCGCCCGATCCGCCCGATCCGCCTGATCCGCCTGATCCGCCTGATCCGCCTGATCCGCCTGATCCGCCTGATCCGTCCGATCCGCCCGATCAAACAACCCGAACAAAAAAACGCTCAAGCAGCAGCCTTTCATAGGAGAAAATAATGTTCCACGTTGACAGCATGATGGTCCACATTGACAACCGGCACCTGCGGCTCAGCTTCAGCCCCAAAACCGGCATTAGTGTCTGCGACAAGGCCAGCCGCGCCGTCTTTACGCAAGTGCCCTGCCCCTACGCCATCAGCGATGTCACTGCGGACGGGCAGTCCATCAGCTACACCGTCCACGCCGGCAGCCTGCCCATCCGCGCCCGCCTGGCCTTCGCCGGCCCGCGCGAAATCACCCTCGACCTTGCGGCCGAAGGCCCCGTAAGCGAGGACATCGCCTACCCGCCCGCCTGGCAGATGGCCGAACAGGACATCGGCGTCTATCCCATCGGCACTGGTTACGCCTTCCCCGTCAACAAGCCGGACATACGCATTCCGCCCAAAATATCCTTCTTCTCCGGCACCCTCAGTCTGGCCCTCTTCGGCTTCATCCGCGACGGGCACTACGTCTTCACCGGCATCGAAAAGGGCTTCGACGCCGTTATGAAGCATGAGCGCAAAGACGACGGGCTCCTCCACACCCAAGTCAACTGGTGCGGCGAAAAAGGCCAATTCGGCTACCCGCGCCAATGCCGCTGGTTCTTCGCCGACAGCCTTGATGACATCGCCGCCACCTATCGCCGCTGGCGCGAAAACATGGGCTGGGTACGTACCCTCAAGGACAAAATCCGCCACACGCCAAGCGTCGCCAAACTCATCGGCGCCGCCGATATCTGGCTCTGGGACGACAACAACATGAACCGCCTCTACGGTCGCCCCGAATCCAATGACATCACCCCCCGCGACGTCCGCCGCGCCGCCGGCGAGATGCTCGAACTCGGCATGACCCGCGTCCTCTGGCAGGCCTTCGAAGGCGAAACCGCCGAGGACTGCGCTTGGCTCAAAAGCCAGGGCTTCCTAGTCGGCAAATATGACATCTATCGCGACGTGCTTCCCACGCCCATCGCCGACTTGGTTATCCCCTATCGCAAAAAGCGCAGCGTCAACACCCGATACTGGCCGGACATCGTTTGCACCAACGCCGATGGCAGCTACACCAAAGCCTGGGCCATCCACGGCAAAGACGGCCAGATGCACTCCCAACATGCGGTCTGCGATATCTGCGCCCTGCGCCTGACCATGGAAAATGTGCCGCCGGACATCGCCGCCATCGGCTACGACTCCCGCCTCATTGACGTCCAAGCCGGCGCGGAACTGAGAGAATGCTATCACCCGTTGCATCCCCAGACTCGCAGCACCGCCCAGCGCTACATCAATGCCCAACACGAGTTCCTGGGCGACATCGGCCTCACCGTCGGCGTCGAAGTCGGCAGCGAAGCAGCCGGCCGCGCCTTCCATTTCTCCGAAGGGCTGCTCAGTCCGGTCTGCTACCGCGTCCCGGACGCCGGCCGCCGCATGAACACGCTCTACTACGGCGACGACATTCCGAGCCAAATTCATCAATACATGCTCAACCCCATTTATCGGGTGCCCCTCTGGAGCCTGGTCTATCACGACTGCGTGGTCGGCACCTGGTACTGGGGCGACAGCTCAAACTGCTGTCCCGAACTCATGCCTGTCCGCGATCTCTTCAATGCCCTCTATGGCGCGCCGCCACTCTACAGCATCAACATGAGCCAATGGGACATGCTCAAAAAAGACATCGCCAAATCCTATCACCGCGCCACCGCCACGGCCCGCAAAACCGCTCTCAGCAGAATGAGCTCCTTCGCTTGGCTCAGCCCCGACGGCATGGTCCAGCAAACAACGTTCGCCAACGGCGTCACCGTCATCGCCAATTTCTCCGACGAGCCCTACACCCTTGACGACAAAAGCGTCGTTGCCCCCAAGGACTACCTCTGCCGGGGAGGACAACCAGACGCTTAACAGCCCAACGCCTGTCTTCTGACCGCGCAAATAAAAAAACAAGCGGCCAGGTGATCAAGGTGATGTGGGTGACTAGGCGGTCACCAATTGAGAACAGCCAGTTCCTATTGCCTTTGGTTTTCAGCGCCGAAGGTGCGGCCTAAGATAGCCCAGGGCAAGCGCCCGCAGGGCGCGCCGCCCTGGGTAAGGAACCCACCCGAAAAGAGCCCTGAAAGGGCGACCTAAAAAACACCGCGAGGCGCAGGGCGTAAGGACGGGGAACACGAACATAAACGGCGCTTCACCCAGGGCGACGCGCCCCCGAAGGTGAGCGCCGCCTTGGGCTATCATCGTTCGCGCTTACAGCGCTCAAATGCCTGGGAGAAGACATTTCTGTGGTAGGACAGTCAAAACAACCGCAGGGACAGCGAGTATC
>JAAZKQ010000659.1 GCA_012799755.1 Lentisphaerota bacterium
GAGCACGCCGGCGGCCAAGCCGATCATGAGAGCTTCGCCGAGGATCAGTCGGGCCATGGCGCCGCTGCTCAGACCGACGGCGCGCATGACGCCCATTTCCCAACGGCGGGAACGCAGGGCGGCGGCGGCGGTGTTGGCGACGGCCAGTGAGGTAACCAGCAGGAGCAGCATGGGCAGGCGCAGCATGCCGGCGACAATGGTCTCTGTGCGATCAAGGATGGATTGTCGCAGGTCCGTGGTGGCGGTCAGACGGATGAAGTTGCGCTGAATGGGCACGTCGCCACGACCGGGAATGTGGTAGAGCTGGCCGGTCTTGTTGTTGGCAATGCGTTCCAGCTCAGCTTTGATATGCTGCTGGTCACTGTCGGGCTGGAGGTCAAACCACAGATAGTTCACCCGTGACAGATTGAAACTGCGACGGACGGAACGGCTGTCGGCGAAGAGCATGGCGGCGGTGCGCGCGCTGTGACGGCGAGTGCCGGAGAATTTGGAGAACCAATGCCAGCCTTTAAGCTCAATGATGCCGGCGACGCGGTACTCGACCAGGGTTGTCGGCGCATCCGGGGGAACGACGGCGAAGAGGTCGCCGACGGTTAGCTGCGCAATTTCGGCGAAATGACGAGGAATGAGGCAAGCGTTGCCGTCAGACGCGAGTTCAGCCAGGGCTTTTTCGCGGTCGCTGCCGCGGCTGAAGCGGAAGGGCAGCAGGGGCGTATTGCCGGCGTAGGCGCGGGCACTGTCCAAGCCGAAGAAGACCACATTGTCCTGGCGGACGACATTTTGGCGCTGCCTGCTGCCGGTGAGGTCCTGGGCCAGCAGGACTTGTTCGACGGCTACGGGCAGGCAGCGCTGAGCGTCAATGCCGGCGATGGCTTGCACGGCGCTCATATCGTCGTCAGCCAAGCCGCCGGGGATGATGGTGGCGAACATATCCGGCAGCCAGTCGCCCGGCAGGAATGGCTTGAGCAAGGACGCGCTCCAGATGACGGCGGTCATATAGAGGCCCAGGCCGACGCTGATGGCCATGACGGTGCCGGCGCCGCGCCAAAGATTGGCGCGGCATTGCGAGACAAGGAAGGGCGTCTGGAGACCGAGCAGCCGCGACAGGATGCCGGCAAACAGGCGCTGAGTCAGGCTGTACGCGGCCGGCGCCAGCAGAACGAAGGCCACGGTCATGGCCGGGCAACCCACAAAGCCGTAGAGCCGGATGCGCAGCTCTTCCGGTAGATTCGGGAGAAACACCAGCAGGGGATTGACGGCCAGCAGGATGACGGCCGGCAGCAGCAGGCGTGCAGGCAGGGTGCGTTGCCTGGACGCGAGGGGCGGCGTAATGGCGTCAAGTGGTTTCACGCGCGTGGCGCGCCAGGCGGGATACAGCGAGGCGGCCAGCGATCCCACAATGGCGCAGAAACCGGTGAGAAAGATCGTCCAGAAACCGATGCGCCAGTCTGTTGCGGCGTTGCTTCGTCCCGGGCTGCCGCTCAGTACCGGCAGCCACAGCAGCAGCAAGCGGCCCGAAATCAGTCCGCCAAGCCAACCGATCAGCCCGAACAATAGCCCCTCAACGAGCACGACCTTCGCCAGTTGTGAACGGGCCAGGGCGACGGCGCGGAGAATGGCGAATTGCCGGACCCGTTCTTCGACGCCCATGCTCAGGCTGCTGAAAATGATGAAGAATGAGACGAGCATGGTAATGCCGGTCGCGGCGTAGGCCTGCATACGCAAATGGCTGTGGGAGTCGCCGGCGCGGAGGGCCTGCGCGACGTCGTCGTCGTTGATCAGGCGGGCCTGGGCAGTATCGAACTGCTCGCGCCAGAGGGCCGTGAAGTTGCCTGTCGAGCGTCCTTGTTCCGTGAGCATAATCAGTGCGTAAGACGCTTGGAGGGCCCCACCAGCGATGCGTTCGCCGTCCGTCCAGGACACAAAGATGCTGTCTGGTCTTGGCAATGCCAGCTGTTCGTTTTCTCTTGCCAGCGCCCGCAGCTTATGGGGGGGAGGGCCGTCTGCCATGATGCCTTGCACATGCAGGGTGAAACTGCCGGCGCTGGAGCCCAGGGGAAAACGCTGCCCGACCGCCAGTTTCAGGCGTTTGGCCAGCGCTTCGCCCAGAACGCAGGGAATCGCTCCCGGAGCGGGGCTACCTGGCGACGCCGGTGTCTCGCTGTCCAGCCAACGTCCGTCGCTCATAGCCAATGGCGCCGACAGTGCCTTGCTGGCGACGGCGACCGTGCCGCGTCTGGGCAGGCCGTAGGTCGGCGGGGCAATCTGCACGGCAGCGGCGTCGTTGTTCCTGCGACCGCCCACCTTGTCGGGACGGGAGCTGCCGGCGGGCGCTTTTTCTGCGGGTCGGCCGTTTCGTGATCGTGCTCCCTCGCCGGTTCTGCCGCTGCCGGTTCCTTGTCTTTCTGTTTGGAGATTGACATCGAATGCGGCGAAGGTGGCGATGGCATGTACGGACGGCGAGGCGTTCAGGCCTTCGATGAGTTGGCTGGGAAGAGTCGGCTTGAAACGGCCGCCGGCGCTAAGCAAGAGATCGTAGCGACCGATGAGGTCTTCGGGTTTATCGGCGGCTTCGGCAAGGATGCTGTCGTAGCCGGCGACCATCCAGGCGACAATGGCGGCTGAGGCAACCATGGCAGTGGCCGTCAGGACGCTGCGGACGGGATTGCGGACCATGTTGGCCCAGGCCAGTTTACAGCTCATTATCATGAAATGGTCATCCTTGCTGCCGGCGGAGGAAACGCCTGGGCGCGGCGGGCATCAGGCCTCCTGGTAGGCGCGCGCCAAATCCATGGCGGTCATATCCTTCGTGACATTGATTTCACGGCTAAAACTGCCATCACGCATGACGAGAACGCGGTCGGACCAGATGGCGACGGCGGGTTCGTGAGTGACCAGGACGATGCAATGCTGTTCTTTGCTGCAGAAGTCGCGAAGCAACTTGCAGAGGGCTTGGCCGTTGTCGCTATCAAGATTGCCGGTGGGTTCGTCCGCGAGGATCAGCGCCGGCTGGGGTAGCAGTGCGCGGGCGATGGCAACGCGCTGTTGTTCTCCGCCACTGAGTTGATTGGGGTAGACGCCTAATTTATCGCCAATCCCCAGCCGTTCAGCGAGTTGGGCGATGGCGTCATGTTTGGCTTGGCGACCATCCGCCAGCATGGGCAGGGCGATGTTGTCATGGACATTGAGGGTGGGGATCAGGTTGAAAGCTTGGAAGATGAGACCGATGTGGCGCCGGCGCATGGCGGTCAGGCGGCGGTCGCTGAGTCCGGCGATGTCCTCTCCGTTGATCTTGACTTGGCCGGCGCTGGCTGGGGTGAGCCCGGCGATGACATGCAGAAGGGTGCTTTTACCGGATCCGCTCGGGCCCATGATGGCGACCATCTCGCCGCTATTGGCAAGCATGGAGAGCCCTTTGAGAACCTGTATCTGTCTGTCTCCCTGTTGGAAGTTCTTTTCGAGCTGTTGTATGGCCAAGGGGGTGCTAGTCATGATCGCTTGTTCTTGACGGTGGATGGTGAACTCAAGTCGTGCCGCCCGGACTTGCTGCTGGTGAATGGGCTACATCAGGGCAGGGTGTCAATACAACGGCATGCGTTCGGACATGATACGGAAGCAGCAGTAAAGTAGCACGGTTGCTGCAACATATCTGACAACGGTGGCAAGAAAATATGTGCCATGGCAATCGGCCACTCATTGACAACAGCCATTTCCTGTTGCCTTGCAATCAACCCCATCTTTCGTGTCTGCCATGTCGTACGCTCACAGCATGCATTTTTTGGGGACGCCGCCCCGAGCTCCTATGAAACTCGCCGCCCGAGTCGTCTGAACTCGCAACGAAGAACGGTCCAATCACAATCGTGACAAGGCAGCTGAAATCATCCGGAAGCACAATTTGCTATTACTTGGCGATTTTTTGGCTTGTCAGGGGTGATTTTTTGGCTATTTTTCCCGCAGTCCTTTAAATTCCAGCCCACCCACCCTAGGGGGCCCCCATCCCAA
>JAAZKQ010000660.1 GCA_012799755.1 Lentisphaerota bacterium
CGCCAGAGCAGGCAACAACATGGCCGCCAGAATCGCGATGATCGCAATCACCACCAGCAACTCAATGAGCGTAAACGGAGAAAAACGGCTTGCCTTGTTTGTCACATCATACTTTTTCATGTCTGTCTTCCTTGTCTTCTTTCTGATGCTGTGTCATCACTACCACCCACTGTCCCCCAGCGAGTTTGTTGCCTAAATTATAGACATATCGAGGGTCAATATCAAGACAGCAACTGACAACAACTGCAACTATTACCACATTTTACGCACAAACCTAACTACATCCAAACATCCTCCCCGGCAGCAAGACAGCAAGCCGGATTTTTGCCAAGGCAAAAATATCCGGAAACGGGGAGCATTTGGAATTGAGGGGACTGCGTGGGGGGACCGCCTATGGCGCGGAATGGCCTGAGTCGGGGCGGATGGCGGCGGGGAGCAGCTGCAAGTCGGCGGCGCGACGATAGTGCATGACCCACAGCGCGATCTGATTGCGGGCGGGATCGTGGCGGCACCACGCATAGTACTTGAAGCAGCAGCGGCCGATTTCCTCAAACTGGCCGAAAAAATGCAGGCGCCGGCGCCGATATGTCAGCCCGCCGGCCGACGTGATTGACCAGCGCGGCACGGGCAGGAGCTTCTTGCTCTGCCGGAGAAAATCTACGCAGAAGGCCTCGACGCTTTGTTTGGCCAGTACCAGCTCGGCCAGGGAAAAATGCCAGACGTAGAGACGACGCAGGCGCCATTCGAACTGCAAGAGCTTGCGACCGGCCTGCAAGGCCGTCGCCGCCAGACGGAAATCGCGCCGGAGCATGAAGGACACATCATAAAACTGCCAAGGCGCCTCGCCCGCCGACCACCAACGAAATGAGCGGCACAATGAACGCATGACCACTGCCGGCACCTCACGGCTGCCAGGCGGAAAATGCAGGCGGAAAAGTGCCATGGGCTCGTCTGGACCCCGCGGCAGCCGGTAGGCAATCACCAGCACTGCTGCCGCCTCGTCCGGCTGGGGCTGCCGGGTTACAGCGCCACGGGAAGACTGTCGGCCGGCGGCGGCGCCGAGGTGGTACTCATGGGCCGTCCAGGCGTCATCAATGCCGGTGATGGGCAGTACGGCGCCGGCCTTTTCGGCGATGGCTCGCACCTGTTGCTGAAAGCGATTTTGCACTTTGTCCTGCGAGGGCAGACCATCGGGTACGAGCCACTCAGCTTCCAGGCGGCGGTCACAATCGTCCTCATGAGCGACGCTGGTGACACCGCGCCGCAGATCACAGTAGGACAGCTCCCAGCTCGCCGGCAGGAGAAAAGCCACGCCATTCCAGGCGAAGAAATGCTCACTGGCTGCCGCGGGCGGCAGTACTGACGCCCCGGGATGGTCCGGCGCCTCAGGGTTCATAGCTGCTATCCTTGGGCGTCACGTCAATAATCATTTCGCTGGCGGCGGGAACACGGTCGCCTTGGGCAGTACCGGCGGATTCGGTGTTCGCCCTGCCGCGGGCATCGCGGCGAGCGCGTGGGCGCGCGTGCTGCCACTGCCGATGACCGCTGCGCCCCGGTTGGACAAGAACATGGCCCAGCAGAAAAGACATGAACAGGATTCGAACCGGTCGCAACAGCAACAACAGGCCGACGCAATCGGTAAAGAAGCCTGGGAGGATCAGCGCAATCCCTGCCAGCAGAACGCCCAGGCCGTCCAGCACTTGCGGGGAAGGATTTTCGCCACGGGCCAACGCTTCACGTACGCCACGCCATGCCAGCAGCCCCTGTTGACGGGCGATGTGGACCCCAAGCATGCCCGTAGCCAGAATCAGCAGCAGCGTCGGCAAGACTCCAAGAGCATTGCCCAGACGCACAAAGACCGCCAGCTCCAAAGCTGGATAGAATACAAATATCACCAAAAGCCAAAGAAAAATATGCATTTTTATTCGGAATTTTCCCGCTGGCTACGATGAGAACCGGAGTCTCCCCTTGGGACGTGATGAGCTTTCGGTAGCAGGAGAACATTACGCCCTTCGAGAGCCGACCTGACTCGCTCCGGACTGCTGCTTTGTTCGCCTAACGGCCAGCCCACCATGGGGAGCCACGAAAGATAATAATAATCCCGAGTCCCCAAAGGAAAGGGGAAGCGCAGCGGCGATTACTGTAGGTTTCGATTGGGCAAGAGACAAACGCTGTGGGGTATTTTACGCTTGGACGGAAGCTGGGACGAGGCATAATCGTTGGCTGAGGGAACTCGGACTGACGCCAAAAAGCGTCCACCCTGTCCACCCTGTCCACCCTGTCCACCCTGTCCACCCTGTCGTAAGCGGTCTCCG
>JAAZKQ010000661.1 GCA_012799755.1 Lentisphaerota bacterium
TCATCAGCTGGCCCGCCATCCTCTGCCAAATGGCCCGCCGCGCTCCCGGCCAGGATCCGACCGCAACACCGCGACGCGAAGCCGACACGCCACAATTGCTCGCCGGCAGCATTGCCCAAGGCGACGAAGCCTTTGTCACCACGGGCGCACCACTGGCCATGGTCATCCACAATACCAACACCCGCTCGCAGGACTACGGCGATAAAATGACCGTGCCACGCCCCGGACACGCCGACTATCCGGCCGCCGTCAAATACCACGGCGCCAACGATCATCGTGGCGGCGGGCATTTCTCCGGCCGCCTCACGGCCCCATTAGTCTTTGCCGGCGCCGTTTGCAGACAAATCCTCGCCCGCAAGGGCATCGCCATTGCCGCCCACGCCTTGCAAATCGGCCAGGCCAAAGATCAGCCATTCCCGCGCTGCAAGATTGACGACGCGCTCATGCAAAGCCTCAGCAGCCGCTATTTCGCCACCATTGACCCGCAGGCGCAGGAGGCCATGCGACAGGAAATCACCGCCGCCCACGAACAGCTCGACAGTATTGGCGGCGTCATCGAATGTGCCTGTACCGGCCTGCCTCCCGGCCTCGCCGGCGAAGGCATCTTCGGCGGCATTGAATCCGTCCTGGCGCCCATGATCTTCGCTATCCCCGCCTGCAAGGGCCTGGATTTCGGCGCCGGCTTTGAGGTCGCCACCCTTCGCGGCAGTCAGAACAACGATCCCTATTACTACGACGGCGACCAGGTCAAAACCCGCACGAATCACGCCGGCGGCATTCTCGGCGGCATCAGCACCGGCATGCCCCTGCTCTTCCGCGCCGCCTTCAAGCCAACTCCGTCCATTGCCCGCGAGCAACAAAGCGTTGACCTCCAGCGGCAGGTTGATACCACCCTCAATCTGCGCGGACGGCACGACCCCTGCATCGTCCCCCGCGCCATTCCCGTCGTCGAAGCCATGACCGCCATCGCCATCCTCAATCTCCTCCGCGCTAACAACGCCTGAGCGCAAACAGCACCAAGGCTATAACATATTTTTTAGTTCCGGCTATTCCGGCAGATAGCAGCAGAGTTCCACAACCACAAACACAAAGGATCCGTCATGTCCAAGCAACGCCGTTTCCTCTTCTTCGGTGCACATCCCGACGACGCCGACCTGCTCTTCGGTGGCACCTCCATCAAGCTGGCCCGCGCCGGCCACGCCGTCAAATTCGTCTCAGTCTGCAATGGCGATTGCGGCCATTACTCGATGTCCTCGCCAGACCTGGCCAAACGACGCTACCTGGAAACCCAGGCGTCGGCGAAAATCGCCGGCCTCACGGAGTACGAGGTCTTGCCCATCTCCGATTGCAGCTTGGAATGCAACCTGGCCAACCGTGAGACCATCATCCGCATTATCCGCCGCTTCCAGCCCGATGTGGTCATCTCGCACCGCGCCTGCGATTATCACGCCGACCACCGCAACACCGGCCAGCTCGTCATGGACGCAGCCTACCTCGTGAAAGTGCCGCTCTATTGCGCCGACACGCCCATCGCCCCCAAGAATCCGGTCTTCGCCTACAGCTACGACCGCTTCGTTGACCCGCGACCACTCCGCCCGGACGCCGCCGTCGAAATTGATTCGGTCTTGGAGACCAAACTGGCCATGGTCCAATGCCACCAGTCGCAATTCTTCGAATGGCTGCCCTGGGACAAGGGCTTCAAAGACTTCGACCAAAATAAAATGACCGCCGCCGAAAAGCGTCAATGGATCATGGAGCAGTGGGGCACGCGCTTCCAAGCCGCCGCTGACCTCGGTCGTCAAACCCTCATCGAAACCTATGGCGAGAAGGCCGGCAAGAAAATCAAATACGCCGAGGTCTTCGAATTGTCACCCTACGGCGCCAACGTCAGTATTGAGGAATTCCGCCAACTCTTCCAGCCCTGAGCTGGCTAAATAGACTGGGGAGAGGTAACCGGTCACCGATTGATACCGGTCATGCCGGTGGTCATTTTCCGCTGTAGTGCCTTTACAAGGCACTGCCTCATGGGGAGCTCCTCACCCCGGCCTGAAGGCTGGGGTTAAGCATGGTTAAGCGCCTACGGCGCAACATGGACATTATGGACACGATGGACGCGATGGACGACAACACCTGCTCACTCGCCGCCCATACTGTCCATACTGTCCATAGCAGCTTGCGGGAACAACAGTTATCAACGAGTGACCGGTTACGGGGAGAGAGCGCCAGTTTGCTCCCCAAAACATCAGCCCAGCCTCCCCGGCATTCACCGGGCAGACTGGGCTGGTTGCTATTGCGGGCGAGAACTCTCGCCGGCGTCTTTTTAGATTGACGGCGTCACCGGCGCGCCATTATTGTCCATTGATTTGTTGATGGCGAAGACCAACGCCAGTGTCTTGATGGCATCTGAGTAGGGCGACAGCACTTCGTCGGCCGGCAGAGCGCCACGAACCACGTCAATGAAGGTCTCGGTACATTCCTGACCGTAGTCATTGCCGGCCTTGCCCTCAATAGTCCGATTCGGATCGGTGATCTTGTAGTTGCCGCCGATCGTGTAGAGCAGACGGCTGTTGGGCGCATAGGCGTTGATGTCGTGCGCGCCGGACCCGAAACAGCCCGTGCTGAAAGTGCCGATCGCACCGCTCTTGAAGGTCAACACCGTGGACGAGGCGTCGTCAACATTGTAATTCTCGACCGCAGTCATCAACCCGCGACGACGCACCGAGCGCACACTCGTCACTTCGCCGAAGATATAGCGCAGCAGGTCGAAATCGTGAATCGTCTGCTCCACGGCCTGGCCGCCGGACTGCTCCATGATCCGCCACCACCACACTTGCGGCATGCCGCCCAGACGATGACCGCTGATCACGCCGACATCATGCGCCTCCGCCCAGCGCTTGGCCGTATTCAAGCTATCGCAATAGCGGCACTGCAAGCCCACCGCGCTCGGCAGCTTCTTCTTCTTCAAACCCGCCAGCACCTTCTTCGCGTAGGCCATGTCCAAGGTCATCGGCTTCTGCACAAACAGGGGAATGCCCTTCTCAACGGCCAGCAAATCCATGCCGTCATGAGCACCCGGCTGCACACAGATAAACAGAGCGTCGAGCTTCTCCTTCGCCAACATCTTCTTGTAGTCCAAGTAGGGCTTGGCCTGAAAACGCTCAGCCGCCGCCTTCGCCCGATCCTCCAGCAAATCGCAGGTGGCAACAATCTGCGCCTTATCGCGCATCTTCTCAAAATGACCAAAATGATACCGCGCAATGCCACCACAGCCAATGAACCCGACTTTGACCTTATCCATTCGGACATCTCCATCTTGAGTTGCCAACTTGGCCCCCAAACGTACCACGCTGGTACGCCTGTGCCATACTTAAGCACACTGTAATCACTCCCGAAGCGTTGACAACCTCCCGATACAAAAATCCCCGGCGCCAACGGCAACCGGTCACCGATTGATAACCGTTGTTTCTATCAGCTGCTATGGACAATATGGACGGCGGGCGGGCAAGTGTTGTCGTCCATCGTGTCCATAATGTCCATGTTGCGCCGCAGGCGCTTAACCATGCTTAACCCCAGCCTTCAGGCTGGGGTGGCGAGCTCCCCGGA
>JAAZKQ010000662.1 GCA_012799755.1 Lentisphaerota bacterium
AAGGTGGACAAGGTGGACAAGGTGGACAAGGTGGACAAGGTGGACAAGGTGGACAAGGTGGACAAGGTGGACAAGGTGGACAGGGTGGACAAGGTGGACAAGGTGGACAGGGTGGACAAGGTGGACAAGAGCTGTCTACTTGATCAGGCGCCCCTACCTGCGAAAAAACCTTCCCTACACCAACAACCCACCCCAAAAAAAGAATCTGCGTCAATCTGCGTCATCTGCGGATAGAAAGGGAAAAGGCGAACATGCCGGTTTACGCTTTCCCCGCTCTCAGATATTGAGTTCATCGGCCAACTGCCGGCTGGCCTCAATGGCGCGGATTTCGCCCAGCAACTCATCGAGGTTGCCCTCCATGATTGAGCTGAGCTCATAGAGGGTGATGTCATAACGGTGGTCCGTCACGCGATTCTGCGGGAAGTTGTAGGTGCGGCTGCGCTCGCTGCGGTCGCCGCTGCCGACTTGCGAACGGCGTTCTGCGGCATTTTTGGCGTCTTCTTTGCTTTGCTCGGCTTCCAGCAAGCGCGCACGCAGGATGCGCATGGCGATTTCTTTGTTGCGATGCTGGGACTTTTCCTGCTGGCTGGCGACGAACATGCCTGTGGGGAGATGTGTCACTCGCACGGCCGAGTCCGTGGTGTTTACGCATTGGCCGCCGTGACCTGAGGCGCGGAAGACGTCAATGCGCAAATCCTCGGGCTTCAATTCGAAATCAACTTCCTCGGCTTCGGCGAGGACCGCGACGGTCACCGTCGAGGTGTGGATGCGGCCTTGCGCCTCAGTCACGGGTATGCGCTGCACGCGATGTACGCCGCTTTCAAAGCGCATGGTGCTCCAGGCGCCATCGCCCCGGAGGGTGAAGGACGCATTTTTCAGGCCGCCCAGAGGCGTGTCCGTCAGATCAAGGATTTCCTGGCGCCAGCCTTTGAGCTCGGCGTAGCGGCTGTACATGCGCAGCAAGTCCGCTGCGAAAAGTCCCGCCTCGTCACCGCCGGCGGCCGGTCGGATTTCGATAATGACGTCACGCCCTTCGTTGGGGTGCGGCGGCAGGATCAAGGTCTTGATCTCGCGGTCAAGACCTGCCTCCCGCTTTTCCAGTTCGGCGATGTCTGCCAGAATCAGTTCCCTGAAGGCTTCATCCTCGGTTTGTTCCAGAAGCTCCGCGTTGTCTTGCAAGCCCTGACGGGCCTTCTGGTACTGCTGCCAGAAATCCAGGAGCTGCTTCAGGCGCTGGTATTCGCGGTTGAGCTGTTGGTACTGACCTTGTTCGCCATGTGCAAAATCAAAGGCCGATATGGCTCGCTCCACTTCGGCGAAGCGCTCGGTCGAATTAGCTATGTAATGCTCAAGACTCACAGTCAGGCCTTATGACTTGGCGAAAAGGTCTGTTACGAAAAAACAAGGGCCGCCAGGTGATATGCTATCCCTGCGTCAGGCGCCCAAAGGGTCCATGACTACAACGAAAAGACGGACGGAGAGCATTTCCGGGGAAATCTCTACCGCCCGTTTTGTGGCAGCATGTCGGCAATGGTGTTACCGACAGCCTTGGCGTGGGCTTAATGCCTCGCGCGCTCAGGTAACGTACTGCATCAGTTCCTGGCGTAACGACGGCGGAATGCGTCAACGCGACCTTCGGTATCCACCAGCTTCTGCTTGCCGGTAAAATACGGATGGCATTTTGCACAAATACCCACGGACACTTTCTGCACCAGCGAGTAGACTTCCATCTCATTGCCGCAAGCGCAGCTTACGACGCACTTCTGGTATTTGGGATGTATTCCTTCTTTCATGACCAAATCCCCTTTTTTTGGCTTTGCCGACCGGAGTTGAACTAACGGCCGGACTGATTCCACACACAACACTCAATTCATTTGTTAAACAAAAGCCGGGCTGCTGCGGGCTTCATGCCCTGCGACCTGGCATCATCACATTTCCGCCAAAGCGGCTTTGCGGCTGAGGCGTATCCGACCGCGGTCATCAATGTCAATCACCTTCACGGAAATATCTTCGCCGACCTTGCAGATTTCATCAACGGTTTTGACGCGGTAGTCCGCCAGCTCGGAGATATGCACCATGCCCTCCTGGCCGGGCAGGATTTCAACAAAAGCGCCAAAGTCCTTGATGGTCTTGACGGTGCCTTTGTAGATTTTGCCGATCTCGACTTCGCCGGTGGCGCTTTCAACCATGTAACGAGCCTGCTCCATCGAAGTGCCACTGTTGGCGAAAATCTTGACCGTACCGTCGTCTTCCACGTCAATTTTGGCGCCGGTACTATCGCAGATGCCGCGGATATTTTTGCCGCCGGGGCCGATGAGGGCGCCGATCTTCTCAGGGTTGATCTTCAGCACGGCCATCTGTGGCGCGTAGGGGCTCAGCTGGGCGCGGGGCGCGGGCAGGCAGGCGCTCATGATTGCGCGGATCTTGGCGCGGGCAGCCTTGTTGCGCTGCATGGCTTCATACATGCCGGGGATATCCAAACCGGCGATCTTCAGGTCCAACTGGAAGCCTGTGATGCCCTTGCTGGTACCGGCGACCTTGAAATCCATGTCGCCGTAGTGATCTTCTGAGCCGAGAATATCGGTTAGGAACTCACGCTTGTCAGCACCGGTTACCAGGCCGATGGAGATACCGACCACAGCGTCGCTGACCGGCACGCCGGCGTCCATCAAAGCCAAGCTCGCGCCACAAACCGTCGCCATTGATGACGAGCCGTTCGAACCCAGGATTTCCGAAGTCACCCGCACCGTGTAGGGGTAGTCCTTGGGCATGGCGCCGACGACCGAACGCTCCGCCAGGGCGCCATGGCCAATCTCACGACGGCCTGCCGAGCCATAACGGCCGACTTCGCCCGTGCAGAAATTCGGGAAGTTGTAATGCAAAATGAAATTCTTTTGAGAGGGTCCGCCGGTGATGACGTCGTATTCTTGGGCGTCGCCACTGGAAGCCAAGGTGGTAACGACCAGCGCTTGGGTATCGCCACGCTTGAACAGCGCGCTGCCGTGAACCCGCGGCAACAAGCCGACCTCACAGGTGATTTCGCGCAGCTCGTCGAGTTTGCGACCGTCTTGGCGAATGCCCTTATTGAGGATCAGGCCGCGGATGGCCTTTTCAAGCAGGGCTTCCCAGATGATGCCGATATCCGGCGTACTGCCGTCCTCTGCCGTGAATTTAGCGGCGATTTCGGCGCTCAGCTCGGCCTTGAGGGCATCCTGTTGGGCCTGGCGTTCGAGTTTGCATGGCGCCGAGCAGGCTGCGGCCAGACGCTCGCCGCAGAATGCCTCGGCGGCAGCCAGAACGTCGGCTGGAGGCAGGACGGGCGTGAAGGCCGCCTTGGCCTTGTTGACGCGGGCGGCGAGGTCCTTCTGGGCTTCAATCTGCTTGCAGACAATGCCGTCCGCGAAGAGCATTGCGTCGCGCAAGTCTTCTTCGCTAATTTCGTCGGCGCGGCCCTCAATCATAATGGCCTTGCCGGCGATACCGGCATAGACCAGGTCAATGTCGCTGGCTTCGATTTCCGCATTGGTCGGGTTGGCGATGAACTGGCCGTTGACGCGACCGACGCGCAAGGCGCCGACCGGGCCGTTGAAGGGAATGTCCGACACCATCAGGGCCACTGAGGCGCCGAGGATGCTCAGCACATCCGCTTCATTCTCACCGTCAGCGCTCAGCAGCGTTGAGACGATCTGCACCTCATTGATAAAGCCCTCAGGGAACAGGGGGCGCAGCGGTCGGTCGGTCATGCGCGCCGTCAGGATTTCCTTCTCAGTAGGACGGCCTTCGCGCTTAAAGAAGCCGCCGGGTATTTTGCCGGCCGCGGCGAAGCGCTCACGGTATTCGACTTGCAAGGGGAAGAAATCAATGCCGGGGCGGGCTTCAGCCATGACGGCGGCAATCAGCACCATGGTGTCACCCTGACGAACGGTCACTGAGCCGTTGCACAGCAGGGCCATTTTACCGGTTTCAATGTCCAGTTGCTTGCCGGAACCTAAATCAATACTTACGCGTTCGATACTCATGTTGTCCAAATCCTTAGCATCCCTGCTGTTGTCAACGGCTTGTGCGGAAGCCAGGGTGTTCCACCGCCGTGCCGGGCACCTCGCCCATGGCCAGGACCGGAACTGAAACCACGGCAGGTGACTGTTGCGGAAAGCAGAGTGCGGAATTGCGGCATAAGCAGCCAAGCCACGTGCCCATCCGGGCCACCCGACGGCTTATGCCGCCCAATTCCACACTATTTCTTATTCCGTGGAGTCACTCCTGCGTGAAGCAAGTCGCTATCCGGCTCTCGACCGTGTCTGCCCGGACATCATGTGTTGGGCTTATTGCTGACTGATGCTTAGCGGCGTCAGCGCCTCAAGACACTCATCCAAACAGCGCAAAAGTAAAAACAAGCAGGTCCCCAGGAAAATAGGTTTCACCGGGGACCTTGCGGAACCATTCGTTAGCGACGCAAGCCAAGTCTCTTGATCAGGGTCACGTAACGCTCGTTGTCAGTACGTTGCAGATACTGCAGCAAGCGACGGCGATTGTTTACCAGGGCAATCAGGCCACGGCGGGAGCTGTGGTCCTTCTTGTGCACCTTCATGTGCTCGGTGAGTTCCTGAATGCGCCTTGTCAGCAAGGCCACCTGTACTTCACAGGAACCGACATCGTTGCTGCTGCGTTGGAAGTCCTTAATCGTCTGTGCTTTGGTCTCTTTGTCCATGATCTTTCCTACATGCGTTTTCGCTACCAAACCATACTTGGGATTATTCATCCGCTTACCGTGATGATCCAGTCATTCACCCGCGAATAACGGAAACAATGAATATAACACGTCTTTTCCATTCAACTAGTGACAAAGACGACAAAGGCCATTAGTTTGTGAGCGGTCACCGATTGATAACAGACATTTTTTATCCGCAGATTACGCAGATTGGCGCAGATTATTAGCGGCATGTCTCGCATCGCCGCTGCGCGGCGCTGCCGA
>JAAZKQ010000663.1 GCA_012799755.1 Lentisphaerota bacterium
CATGCCATAGCCGAGCCACAGCATCAGCAGGGCCAGCAGCGCCCAAGCCGCGCCAATCCACTCCGCCGAAAACGCCAACGGCACAATCAAGGTCAGCATCAACGCGCTCAAACCGATGAAGCAGAGCAGCAGGCCGCGATCCTCAATTTTTGCCCGGAGCAGCCAATAGGCATGAGCAATATAAAAGGCCGCCAGGAAGAGCAGCAAGGGCACATTCCAGATCCGGTCCGCAGTCACGCCGGCCACCAGCTGATAGCCGCCTGCCACGCAGAAGGAGACATTCACCAGCAAAGCCAGGAGCTCAAGCGTACTCGACGCCTCCTTGCGTACCACATTGTGTATGAATATCACCGTGGAGTACTGCATGAAAAACAGAATCAGCGCCGTCATCAGCACCGGAAAGTCCGCCGGCACGTAATGCGCCTGCCACGCGCCCACAAACAACACATAGGTGAACAGCATCCCTAACCAGTTCAACGGCAGCCAATTGCGACGTGCCGCCACCCCCAGCACACCACAGCCCAATAACAGCATGTAGGCAAAAAGCCCGATAAAATTCTTCTGGCCGGTATTCAGCATGATCGGCGTGCCATAGCCGCCGATCAACGCAATCACCGCCACCGCCGCCGAGTTGAAACGCAGCGCCATAAAGCCCGCCGCCGCCGTGATCAGGGTCATGGCGGTAAAGCTCGCCAGCGGCGGCAGCAAATGATACATGCTTGAAGCCGCAAAGGCGCTGAAATAGAAGGTCGCCAGCGCAATGCCTATCACCGCCTGCCCCAAGGCCCGATAACGCCCGGGCAGGAGCCGTATGCCCCACACCAGCAAAGCAGCCCCCGTCAGCACACTGAGGGCAACCCGCCCCTCCGGCGCCAACCAACCGCGGTTGATTGACAGTCGCAGCAGAAAACCAATCATGAATAAAATCACCAACACGCCCGCACGCAACAGCCAAGTCGTCGCCACCATCTTCTCCATGCTGCCCGCCGGCGGCGCGCTGCTCTGGCCACACAAGAGCCAATAGCCAAGCTGGCGCAACCTCGCCCGCGCCGCGCGCTCAAAGGCGCTGCGCGCACGCGGCACCGCAACAAGCGACGGAGCAGCAGCTGGCGCGGATGGGCCGGAGGCCGCCGCTGCCGACCAGGGACCGGCAGACGAAGATGCCGACGACGCAGCAGACGGGGTGGCTGACGTCGCAGCCGCTGTCGGCACGGGTCGCAAATCCACTGTCGGCTTCTCAGACAACAGCGGCACGGGCGCAGGCACGGACGGCGCGGATGGCGGCGGCACGGGTGCAGATACCGGAGGCACAGACGGTGCTACAGGCAGAGGTGGTGGTTCCGGCGTGGCTGCGGGCATAGACGGTGCTACAGGCAGAGGTGGTGGCAACTCTTCCATCGGCGCCGGTTTCGGCCCCGCTGACGCAGTAGTGGGCGTCGTTGCCAAGGCCGGGCGCGAAGGAGCTGCGGTAGCCGCTGTGGCATCAGCCGCTCTAGTAGCACGAGCCTCTGCCGGCTTCGCCGCTGCCGCTGATTCAACGTCAGCTGCCGGCGAAGGAGAACTTACGCTGTCAGGCTGCCTCGCCGCCAGTTCTTTGAGCTTCGCCGCCAATTCTGCAAGCAAGGCTACCTGGCGTCGCGTATTGTGGTTCACGGCTATCATCAACACCAGCTGTCCCAGTGTCTTCACCACCCACAAGAAAGCCACAAAAATCAGCACGGCAAGAGCGATTTGTTCTTCTCGCATCGGCAGACCCCCTTGGCTGGCAAAGCCTCAACATTAGCCAAAGCAGCATATCAAGAACCATTACGCGACGTTGGCGCAAGGAAAAATACTGCCCAAAGCCCAATTAAACAACCGCAAATCCCCAATACGCATAAACGAACGGTAAGCGGTCACCGATTGATAACTCTGTTCCTGCGGTACGTTCTGACCGCCCTGCCGCCAAACATCTTTTTCCTGGCATTTGAGCGCCTTCGGCGCTGCTTTGGTTTAGCTTTTGTGCATTTTTTTACTAGTTTAAAATTTGACAAGTTTAAAAACCTAGTTATATTACTAGGTTTTTTTATTATGGAGGAGGCGTGCAACCACAACAAAGCAA
>JAAZKQ010000664.1 GCA_012799755.1 Lentisphaerota bacterium
CGCTTACCCAGGGCGGCGCGCACTTTCAGTGCGCTTGCCCTGGGCTGGTATGTTTTGCGCTTTCAGCGCTTCTGCCGCTTCGCGGCTAGGGATGCGGGGCGCTTGGTGCTGTTTGCGGGGTCATGTCACGCTGCGGGCTGCAAGCCCGCAGCACGGTTGGGAGCGGGACGCTATCTTAGTAAAAGTGAACAAGACAGACAGCTGTGGACAACATGTGCCATCGTCCATATCGTCCATAGTGTCCATGCCGTCCATAGCAGCCTGCGGGAACAACAGTTATCAATGGGTGATTGGTTACGAGCTTTTGTAAGTGTGCGCCATAGCAGGCATGCAAGATGGGTTCCATTGCTGCTTTGGTGGCAGGGCAATCGCAAAGGCCGCTTGCGCAGCAAATATCATTGGCTGGCAAGCAGCGCCATGATGCCTGTAGGCGCCACTGCTGGTTTTCCTGGACGCGGTATCTTGAGGCGCGAGCCTCAGGCTACTTTGGCTGTTTACTCAAGTGTCAGCCGGCCCTTGCCACTGAGGCTGACAATGAGCGTCTGGTGTTTTTCCGACCATTGAGCGGTCACGGGCTTGCCCTGCCAGTGCAGTGCCGCGGGTTCTTTGCCCAGGCCGGAGATGACGACCTCGCTGGGGCCTTCCGGCCACAGTGTCAGCTCAAGCTCGCGGCGGCCGTTGGCGTCCTGCCAGTTGCTGATAGCACCCAATGCGTGCACGACGATGCCGGGAGCGACGGCCTTGGTGCCGAATATCGCCGCCTTGCCGAAAGCTTGGGGAAAACCATGCAGGACAGTGCCGGGGTTAATGGCCGGGCCGCCGCCGTGCTGTCGGGCGAGGATGAAGTAGTCAGGCAACAAGCCCTGGAGCGCGTTATTGCTTAGTGGGTAGGTCATTTGCAGGCCGGCGATGGTGATGCCATTGGCCAGCTGCTGCCAGAATTTCTGCTTTTCGCGATCAGGAAGCTCAGTCAGATAGTGGAGCAGCTCGTTGCGATAGACCAAGCCGCACCATTGCACCGGCAGGCCAATCCAGAAAGGTGCTCTCCAGCTGGTGGCGCCCAGTACCGCGATGGTGCCATAACGACCGAGGGGGCCGTGTTCCAGAACCGGATCAATCAGATAGACAAAGGGCACGCCACTCAAAGCCCAGTATTCGGCTTCGCGGAGGTATTTTTCATCAGCGCTGACGCGGTAGGCCGCCACGCAGAGTTTGAGCATGTAGGCGGCACCGAGGATGTCCGGCGTGTGCAGGGCGATCTCCCAAGTCTGGGCGCCGCGCGGTGCGTCGTAGCGGTACAGGTCGAGAACGCGGTCAACGGCGGCAAGGAAGTCCGCGCGGAATGCCGGATCGCCGGCGGCCTGCGCGTAGTGGACGGGAAGGATGAGGCGGTTTGCGGTAAGTCCGTTGGCATGGTCCGTCCAGTGCGTGACGCCGTAGTCATGTTTGGCGGTGGCACTGGCAACGTAAGGCGAACTGCCATCAGGACGCAGCTTGGTCAGGGCGTCGCGCGCGCCACCGGCGGCGCGATCCAGCCAGGACAGAGCGCGGTTGAAGTACATCTGCACAAACAGCTCCTGACGGCCATGGGATACGCCTGACGAATAACCCAGTTCTGCGTATTTGGGCAGGAGTTCGGCGAGGCGTTCGCGGATGCGCGCGGCCAAGGCGGTGTCGGTGGTTTCACTGGCGATCCAGGCGAGGAAGACCAGCGCGTCCGCGGCGGGCTGGGCGGCGAAGTTCTTGGGATCCGGCACCACGGCATGTCGCCACTTGCCGTCATTATAGGAGCTTGAGTCCAGCCAGCCGGCGGCGAGCAGCGCTAGCGCTGCCTGGTAGCCGGCGGCATATTCCGGCAAAGGCGGCAGCTGGTTGCGCTGGAGGTAGTCTTTGACGGCATCAATGACGCTGTGGCCATCGCCGGCGCTGACCACCGTGGTCATGCCATAGTCGCGTTCTCCATCCCAGCGCATGGGCTCATAAACATTGAAGTCATTTTCAATGCGGCCCTGGCAGACGCCAGGCGACCACAGCGCAAAGAGATGGGCGCCGGAATTGTGGATACGGTCAGGACTGTCAAAGATTGGGCCGGGCTTCTGGCTTTCGTCCCAGCTCAGGGCGAGCCATTGCCGGTCTTGGAGAATGGCCATTAGTGGAAAGCATATTTTGTGGTTGGACACCAGGCGGCGAATGGCGTTGGGTCCCCGAACGTCCTTGGTGTCCGACGATGCTTCGTCCATCAGGTATTCGACACCGGCGAAAATTGCCTGGTCTTTGGCACTGCCGTAGGAGCCCAGACCGGGAAAAAGCGTCAGCCAGGGCACGTTGACAATGTCAGCCGCCGCAGAAAGCCTGATGCTGGTATGAATGGCGATGGCATTGCCGTATTGAGCCTGGAAGCTGCGGCTGATGCGCCAAGTGCGGCCATCGGCGTCTTGGTGACTGGCCGTGCAACGCAACGCATTGCCTTGGCGTTCCCAGTTTAGTTCGAGCTCGTTGAGTGCGATGCAGGCCACTTGTCCGACCGCATTGAGGACGACGATGGCATCATTGGCCTGGCCGCTGGCCAGTCTGCGCCCCTTGCGTTCGAGAATGAAGTCGCCCCAGCGCTGCGGATGGTGACGCAGGATCAGCTCGCCTGCCGATAAGGTCTGCGTCAACTGCTCCACCTGTGGCGTTTCCGGCTTGCTGAAGTCGGTATTGAAGAGGGGGATGAGAGGTGTGACCTTAATGCCGGCAAGGGTGAACTCGCCCTCGTACTGGGCCGGGTCAATGCGCAGGCGGTCACCAGGGCGCAGGCGCGGGATGAGCGCGCTGCTGCTTTGCCAGGCGCCGTCGCCGGTGGCGGCAAGGCGCACGCTTTTGTCGGCGACAAAACGCGGGCCGTAGAAAACCTCAATGGACGTGGCCCCACGATTGGCAAAGGTCAATTCGAGCTTGAGCATCTCGTATTCGCCGTCGGGAAGCAGCTCGCAAGGCGGCCCTTCGATCCATGGGTCTTCAGCGCCGCTGCAGACGACATGCAGGCCCTCCGGGCCAGGCGTGATGGATTCAACTCGCGGATTGCCTCGCCAGCCATGCGACTGCGAGCCGCGAAAGTCAAAAAGCGTGACTGTCTCGGCCGCGAATGCCGATGCAACTAATAACGACACCATCAGCATCCCGAAAGTAGAACAGTGCTTCATGCTGGATTTCCTTTGTGTGGTTGAGAGTTGCCGCCGGTGCTGAGCGCCGCCAGCTTGTCAGGCTGCGCTGAGCCGCTTACCATCGCGGACTTTCGCCAATGACTTCGTTACTATGGTGAGGACATCTCGAAAGACAACCGCCAGCCGGGTTTTTCCCAACATGGCTGGTGATTGCCTGCGGAGGGTGAGCGGCCACTCTTTGATTATTAGCCGTTTTCTGTTGCCTTGCAATGGAAATCATCCTTCGTGTCTGCTATGTGGCACGCCTTCAGCGTGCTGTTTTGGGTGGGGA
>JAAZKQ010000665.1 GCA_012799755.1 Lentisphaerota bacterium
AAAAAATGTCTGTTATCAATCGGTGACCGCTTACGGAACGGGCGTTTTATCGCAAAATTGGCGCTTGTTAATTGTCGTCAATAGATTATTATTCTTGATGCCCCCGGCAATGCCTACCAACGCACCTTGCCGCGACTGCCTTTCCCCGAGTTGGAGTTATCATTAGAGAAAGTGAGGATGGTGATGTTGGACTTGTTTGAAAAGAGTTTGCTTTTCAGTTTGGGCGCTGCGTCTCTGACCAAGAACAAGGTTGAGGACCTTTTTGGCGATCTGGTCAAGCAGGCCAAACTGAGCCCGGAAGAGGGGCGCAAAGTCATGGATAACATTCTTGATCAGGGCAAGAAGGCCAACGAGGAGCTGACTGAGCGCATCGAGGAGGTTATCAAGACCCGCGGCCATTCGCTGTTGCCCTGCAACGCGACTATCAAGCAACTCCAGGCGAAGATTGACAATCTGGAAGAGCGCTTGGCCAAGATAGAAAATCCCGGGAGCTGACGGCAGCACCCGGCGTGAAACAGTTTTGATTGGCTGACAAGACGACGTCAGCGAAGGACGCGCTTCCGGCGCGTCCTTTGATATTCTGGTCGGGTAGAGCGGTTGCCCGGGAACGCGGAGCGAGGGCGTCTATGCGTCGTGGTTATGACAAACAGAGAGAAGAGGCTTTCTTTGCGCTTTTCCGTTCCTACTTTGACGCCGAGAAAGACGCCGGCAAACAGCACGATCCGGCCAATTACTCGTTGGCACGGATGACGCCGTTGTTGGCCTTGGCAGGCCACCCGGAGCAGCGCTTGCGGGTGCTGCACGTTGCCGGTACGAAGGGCAAGGGCTCGACCTGCCATTTTATCGCCAATCTGCTGAGTTCGGCGGGGCGGCGGGTGGGCTTGTTTACGAGTCCGCATCTGGCGACAGTCCGCGAGCGTTTTGAGATTGATGGGGCTTTGCTTAGTTATGAGCGACTGACGGCATTCGGGCGGGGATTCGCGGACAAAGTCGCGGCGGCGGGTCTGGAACCAAGCTTATTCGAGTTGTTTACGGTGATGGCCATGGCGCTGTTCGTTTGCGATGGCGTCGAATACGCGGTGCTGGAAACGGGTATTGGCGGTCGGCTGGACGCTACCAATGTCGTGCCCAAGCCTTGCTGTACGGTGATTACGCCGGTGAGTTTTGATCACATGGCGCTTTTGGGCAATAGCATTGAGGCGATTGCCGGCGAAAAGGCCGGCATCATCAAGGCCGGCGTGCCGCTGGTGTTGGGTAAGCAGCCCTACGCGGCGGCAGCGGCGGTGATCAAAGCGCGTGCTGCTGCGCTGGGTTGCGAGGTGCTCAGCCCCCGAGCGCTGAGCGCTGCTGAGCGCGCCTTGTTGCCGGCGCCGTGTGCGCCGTTTCTGCTGGACAACTTTGCGCTGGCGCTGACGGCGTTGGATTGCCTCGGCGTGACGCCCTCGTTGGCGGCATTTCGGCCGCCTGAGTTGCGGGCGCGCTGTGAGAAAATCTGCGATGAGCCGCTGGTGTTGCTGGACGCCGCGCACAACGCCGATTCCATGGAGAAGCTCTGCGCGGCGTTGCTGGCCCTGTATCCGGGACAGCGCTGGACGGTGGTGCTTGGTATGGTCAAAGGCAAGGACATCAAAGGAATGGTCCAGGCTTTGCGCGTTCTGCCGGCAGAGTTTATACTTACTAATCCACACACGGGCAAGGGCTCGGGGCTTGACGAACTGAGCGGCGAGATGGCTCAGGCCGGCTTGACCGTGCGAGCGGTGATCCGTGACTTGCAAAGCAAGGCGGAACTGCCGGTGGACCGGCCCTTGCTGTTCACCGGATCATTCTTCACGGCGTTGATCGGGGAGCAGCTCTTCAACCCCTGAGAACGCCGTGGCTGCCGTGCTCAACCCGGCAATGATACTGCGGCCCGGCGCAAGTGCGGGCGGCCCTGCAACTTAGATGAGGACACGACCATGGCGCAAGTATCCGTACCGTACGCCAAGAGCGCGGTGACATTTACGATTCCTGATGAAAACCTGGTGGGTATCTTCGAGTCGTCGGTGCATCATTGCCGACCATCGGCGGCCGGCCTGACGCTGGTCGAAGAGGCCCTCGCGCGGCCCATCGGTTCCGAAGCTCTGGCGTCACTGGCGCGCGGCAAGCGCCGGGCGGTGATCATCATCAGCGACCACACGCGACCGGTGCCGAGTCGGGCGATTTTGCCGCCCATGTTGCGGCAGCTGCGCGAGGGCAATCCAGCCATTGACATCACCCTGCTTGTGTCCACGGGCTTGCATCGGGCCACGACAGCGGAGGAATTGCGGCAGAAGCTCGGCGACGAAATCTACGAGCACGAGAAGATTGTCGTACACGATTCGCGGGATAAGGCAAGCCTGTGTTTTCTGGGCATATTGCCTTCCGGCGGCGAGTTGTGGATCAACAAGCTGGCGGTGGATTGCGATCTGCTGTTGGCCGAGGGCTTTATTGAGCCACACTTCTTCGCCGGTTTTTCAGGCGGTCGCAAGAGCGTGTTGCCGGGCATCGCGGGCACGGCGACGGTGCTGGCCAATCACTGTTCGGAGTTCATCCAGTCGCCGTCGGCGCGTACGGGCGTGCTTGCCGGCAATCCATTGCATCGGGACATGCTATGGGCGGCACAGCAGGCGCGCCTCGCCTTCATTGTGAATGTGGTGATCAATGGCGCCAAGGAGGTCATCCAGGCCTTTGCGGGCGACAGCGTGGCGGCGCATGACGCCGGCTGCGAGTATCTGCGGGAGCTCTGTCAGATCGAGGTGCCGCCGGCGGACATCATCATCACCAGCAACGGCGGTTATCCGCTGGATCAGAATATCTATCAGGCGGTGAAAGGCATGACAGCCGGCGAGTTCGGCAGTGCGCCGGGCACGGTGATCATCCTGGCGGCGGCCTGCAACGACGGCCATGGCGGTGAGCAGTTCTACCGTTTTCTGGCGGAGGCCGCCAGCCCCGCGGAGCTGCTGGCGCGCCTGGCGAAAGTGCCGCAGGCGGAGACGCTGCCGGATCAGTGGGAAAGCCAGGTGTTGGCGCGTATTCTCAGTCAGCACCGGGTGATACTCCTGAGCGATCAGTGCGATCCGGCCATTATTCGCGGGCTGCACCTTGAGGCCGCACTGACGCCGGCGGAGGCTCTCGCCAAGGCCTTTGCCATCAAGGGCAAAGATGCGCGGGTGGCGGTGATTCCCGATGGCGTGTCGGTAATCGCCACCTATAAAGCAGGGGGATGACGCAGATGAATGCAATGATCAGAGCTTATCTGTTGCCGGCCATGCTCTTGCTGCTGGGCGTCAACCTGAGTTACGCGGAGACTGCGGCACCGGCCCCAGGCTCTAACCCGCCGCCACGGGTCTTTGTGTTGCCGGTGACCGGCCCCATTGACAAGAGCATGCTCTATGTTTTTCGTCGGGCGTTTCAGGAGGCCGCAAGCATCAAACCCAATGCGGTGATCATGGAGCTGAACACACCGGGCGGCGCATTGACGGAAACACGGGAGATCATTGACTGGATACGCAGCTTGCAGCGCCAAGGCTGTCCGGTGTATGCCTACGTCAACCCCGATGCTTTGAGTGCCGGGGCAATGATCAGCCTGGCGACCAAGGGTATTTTCATGAGCGGCGGCGCCATCATCGGCAGTGCCATGCCCATTGCGGTGTCACCTACGGGTGGTGTGCAGGAATTGTCGGATGCCCTCAACGAGAAGATGCTGTCGGCGGTGCGGGCGATGGTGGTCGGTCTTTGCCAGGAGAATGGTCACCGTGAAGAGATTGCCGTGGCCATGGTGGACATCAATCACCCGGATGTAGTCATTGACGGCGAGATTATCTGTCCCAAGGGCCAGATACTCAATCTGACGGCGCATGATGCGACGCGGGTATCCCAGGACGACGGTCGGCCAATTTTGGCCCGAGGCATGGCGGATGAGCTTGCCGGCGTGCTGGCGATGATCGGCATGTCCGATGCGCAGGTGCAACGCTTCAGCCCGATGCGGGTGGAACGGTTGGCGCGCTGGATCACGGCGATCGGGCCGCTGCTGTTCGGTTTGGCGGTGCTAGCCTTCGTAATTGAATACCACACGCCGGGCTTCGGCTTCTTCGGTTTCGCAGGCATTGTGTTGATGGCGGTACATTTATTTGGGCACTATGTGGCGGGCTTGGCCGGCATGGAAGAACTCGCGCTGATCCTGCTGGGGCTGATCCTGCTGGCAGTGGAAATTTTCTTTATTCCAGGCTTTGGGGTGACGGGCGTTACAGGCATTGCCTTGCTGATCATTGGCGGCGGCCTGGCGATTATCCCGCACATACCCGATGTGCCGCCCTTGTCGGGGCTTGATCCGGTGACCTGGGACAGCTTTCTGCCCGGCGTTTTCCGCCAGTTCCTGATCAGCCTGGTGATCATTGCCGGTGGGATTTTCATCCTGCATAAGTACTTGCCGCGGACAAGACTGTATCGGTCTTTCGTACTGGCTAACGACATGTCGGCCAGCGAGGGTTTTGTCAGTGTTGATGTCGAGGCCCAGCAGGCCCTGCTGGGGCAGGACGGCGTGGCTTACACCTTGCTGCGACCGGCCGGCACCGCTGTGATTGACGGCCGGCGGGTGGATGTGATCAGCAACGGCGATTTCATCGCCAAGGGCAGCCGCGTACGTGTCATCGCCTGCCAAGGCACAGCCGTAGTGGTGCAAAAGATTGACGAGGCCGATGCGGACCAGGGGACTGCCGGCGCTGAAAAAAGCGGGGATGCCTGATGTTTTGTAAGTGGTCACTCATTGATAACAGCCAGTCCCTGCCACCCTTTGTTTTCAGCGCCAAAGGCGCCCCACATGCCAACGGGACACGGGGTGGCGCTTTGCGGCGGGGCGGCGTCAAAACGGCGGTCTGGGACGACGGCTGCCAATGAGTGGTCAATGACCGTACCGTTATGCCCTTGTTTGGGAAAATGGATGACAAGAGTCGAGGAGTCGGGGCTCATCCAAACTCACAGGAAACTGCGCGAAAATCCTTATGAGAACTGCGCTGAAATCATGGCAAAGCACAAAATGCTGTCACTCGGCGTTTTTTTGCGTGAAAAAAGTCGGTTTTTCGGCTATGTTTCGTGCCGTTCCTTGAAATCAACAGCCCACCCACCCTAGGGGGCCCCCATCCAATGGTACGGGCGCGCCCGCGCGCGCGAGCTGAAGCATAAAATGTCGCTGTGGCATGGTGGACGCGACTGCGGTCATGTGCAGGGCTGACACAAGTACACTGTTCACCTGACGATCTGCATGCCGCCGTTTTGCTCCTGCCAAACAGCTTGTCTGCCGGCAGGGAAATTCACTGCACCGTTGGGAAACGGGCGTCTGGCATCGCAGTTTGCAGGGACGAAGAGTGTCAATAGGTGAGCGATTACGATGTTTTTTGCAGAACCCTTGCTTACAGGCCATTTTTTGCGGCGTCGTCAGCGTTTTATCATGGACGCGCGGTTGGACAGCGGCGACCTGGTGTCGGCCCATTGTACAAATACCGGGTCAATGCGGAGCTGCTTTACGCCGGGTTGCCGGGTGGCCATGAGTCCTGCGGCGAATCCGGCGCGGAAGCTTGCTTACACCTGGGAGTTGTCGCACGGCGCTTCATCATGGATTGGCGTGAATACCCACCGGGCCAATGAGTTGGCGGTGGAGGCCGTGCAGTCGGGACGCTTTCCGCTGCTTAATGGCTATTCGAGTTTGCGGCGGGAAGTGCCATACGGACAAAACAGCCGGGTGGACATCCTGCTTGAGGACGCTACACGGCGTTGTTATATCGAGGTCAAGAATGTCAGCATGCTCACCGAAGACGGCGCCTGTTGTTTTCCCGATGCGGTGACGCTGCGGGGCCTCAAGCATATTCGTGAACTGCAAGCGATACATGCCACCGGCCATCGTGCGTTGTTGCTCTTTGTGGTGCAGCGTGATGACGGGACCTATTTCCGGCCTGCCGACGAGATTGATGCCGCCTACGGCGCGGCGTTGCGCGAGGCAGTCGCCGGCGGGGTCGAGGTTTTGGCCTTGCAGGCGGAACTCTCGCTTGAGGCGATCAGCCTGGTGCGGGAACTGCCGATACGGTTGTAGTAGATGCTGCGGCGGGCGCCTTGGGCGCTTGCCGGCATGGACAGAGTGGACAGGGTGGACAGACGTGCTTGCCGGACGTATGCGGGGCCATGGGCTAAAAGCCTGTGGAAGGCGTCTGCTGCTGTCCATATTGTCCATCCTGTCCATATTGTCCATAATTTTTTAGATTGCAGGCGGTTACGGGTGCTCGGCTCGGCAGCTTGCGAAATCAACGAGTATTAGTGAATGACCGTTTACGAATGAGGAGAGATTAGGCATGCTATCGGGTAGACATGTTGTCAGAGTCTTGGCCGGAACATGTGCGCTGTTGATGTCGGTGGCGTTTGCGGGTGAGTGTGTTGAGCCGGCTTATCCACCGGGCACGCAGGTCTATGCCGAACCGCTGCCGGACCCGTTGGAGGGCTTCAATCGCGGTGTGCATGTCTTCAATAAAGTGCTGTATCAGCACCTGGCCTATCCCATTGGGGCGAGTGTGGATTTTCTGGTGCCTGACCCTCTGCAACGCGGTCTGCGTAATGCTGGTCACAACATGTTGTACCCCATGCGATTAGTGAACACCTGCCTGCAGGGCAAGTGGTCACAAGCGTGGGACGAGACCAAGCGTTTTGGCGTCAATTCCACGGTCGGGGTTCTGGGCTTTCGTGATCAGGCTACGCTGTGGGACATCCCCAGCCATAATGAAGATTTCGGGCAGACCTTCGGCTATTACGGCATAGGTCCGGGTTTCTTCCTTAACCTGCCGCTTTTGGGGCCTTCGACGGGACGCGATGCCATCGGGTTGGTCTTGGATTATCCCTTTGATCTGGTGAGGTGGATTTTCCCCAGCGGAACGGCAACGGCAATCAATTCCGCGCGGATGGTGAATGTGTACAGCATGCATGCAGCGACGCTGCGGCTGTTTTTTGATGTCCAGGAGGACAGTTATGCCGTGACGCGCGCGGGCTACGCGTTGCGCCGTGAGACGCAGATTGCCGATTACCAGCCGCCGCCGGATTTTGCCGGCAACAACCCTGATCAGACTATGGGCTATGTCATGTTGCAGCCAAAGCGCAAGGACTATGCCTTGCAGGGCTGTACACGGCGGCTGCGGCTTGCCGGCGCTGTTGAGAAATTGCCATACACCAGCTGGCATTGCCCGCATGATCGCGGCGTGCTGGTGATTCTGCCCGGTATCGGCGGCCATCGTCTTTCAGCCGGCGTTGCGGCTTTGGCGGAACTGTTCGTGGGCGACGGCTGGTCAGTGATCGCCCTCAGTTCAAGCTTTACGCCGGACTTCTTTCTCGGTGCGGCGCCGGCGGGCTATCTCCCCGGCAATTTCCGCGCGGATACGGCGCTGATCAGTGAGGCCTTGCGGACGGTGCTGGCGGATTATCGTCGGCATTACCCCGACAGTTCGTCAACACAGGCGCTCATGGGTATTTCTCTGGGTGCTCTGAATACGCTTTATCTGGCTGAACGCGAGGCGCGTGGCGAAGCGGGGGAGCTGTCCTTTGCGCAGTACCTGGCGATCAATCCCCCCGTAGACCCGCTGTATGCCTTGCGGCGCATAGACGAATTTTTCGCGATTCCGGCGTCATGGCCTGAGGCTGAGCGCGAGGCGTGTTCGCGGGAACTGCTTCATCGGATGGCGTCTCTTCTGACCCTCGACGAACAGCAGGAGGGGCAGGGGTTCAAGATGCCGCCGATGACTTTGGCTGAGTCACGCTTTCTGATTGGCCTAAATATGCGTCTGGAGCTGGTGGAGACGCTGATTGCGAGTCAGCGCGTCGCGAATATGGGCGTGCTGCGTAACGATCCCAACAAGCGCAACAGCGCGCTGGAGGTCGAGGCATTGGGCACTGGCTATGAAGATTACGCCCGGTTTTATATGTTGCCTTATCTTCTTCGGCAGAATCCATCCGCGGAACCGTCGCAGAGTTTGGAGAAGATGGCTTCGGGGCTCTCACTGCGTTCGCTGGACTCGCGCATGCGAGACTTTGCCAAGGTCACTATCTTCATGAATCGCAATGACTTCTTGCTGCGTGACGACGATGCTGCCTGGTGCGGTGAGTTTTTCGGCGAGCGGGCAGTGTTCTATCCAGTGGGTGGGCATTTGGGCAACATGGCACAGCCGGATTACCAGGCGGCGATGCGGAAGGTGTTGGACCGTGCCCGGCACTGAGTTTTGCCGGGTGCGGCCAGACAGCTGGGTAAACGGCGCAGCAGTACCAAAATGAGGAAAACATGAGCGACTCTTTTGCCAAACAGTATGATGTCATTGTCTGTGGTGGTGGTCCGGCTGGTGTTGGCGCGGCCTACAGCGCGGCCAGCGCCGGGGCGCGGACGCTTTTGTTGGAAGCCGGCGGCCGCCTTGGCGGCATGGCGGTGCAAGCGATGGTTGGGCCATTCATGGGCGGCGTGCAGAGCCGGGTGGTGGATACCGTGATGGCCGCCATTGGTGGCCGCACCATTGATTTCTGTCAGCTGGATTTGCAGCTCTATGATCTGTTGACCGGTGTTGGGGCACAGGTTCTTCTGCATGCGCCGGTGGTAGCGCCGGTGATGGAGGGCCGGCGTCTGTGTGGCGTGGACATTATGACGAAGATGGGGAAGCGGCGCTTTACGGCCGCTTTGTTTGTTGATGCCACCGGCGATGGCAATCTGGCCTATATGGCAGGTGTGCCCTTTGAGATGGGGCGCAGCAGCGACGGACTGATGCAACCGGCCAGTATCATGTTCACCATCAGGGGCATAGACCCGCAACGCCGTTTTCTCTGCGGCTCTGAAGAAGAGGCGCGGCGGCGTATGGTCAATGGCCGCAGCTGGGAAGAGTGGGTCACCGACGCCCAGCGCAAGGGGGAGCTGCCGGCGACGGTCGGCGTTGTCAGGCTCTATGCGACAAGGTATGCCGACGAGAATGGCGTCAACGCCACCCAGATCAATGGCGTCAACGGACTGGACCCGGTGGACTTGACCAGGGCGGAGGTGGAAGGACGCCGCCAGGCCGTCCAAATCGTGGCCTTTTTGCGCCGCAGTTTGCCGGGCTATGAGAACGCGGCGCTGGCGATGATGCCGGCGCTTGTCGGTATACGAGAGACGCGGCGTTTCCGCGGCATGGCGCGCTTGGAGAAAGAGGATTGCCTGCGTGGCGCCGGCTTTGCTGACGCGGTGGTCTTTGCCGCGTCCTTTGCCATTGACATCCATAATCCAGCCGGTAGTGGCCAAGCGGCTGGTCTGAATGAGTTCGTGCAGGGCGAGGCCGAACGCTGCAAGCCCTATGAGATTCCCTATGGCTGTCTGGTGCCTGAGGGCGTCGAGGGCCTTTTGTTGGCCGGCCGCTGCATCAGTGCCAGTCACGAAGCCCATGCGTCTTTGCGCGTGATGTGCATCAGCATGGCTATTGGCGCTGCCGCCGGCGCGGCGGCAGCTTGGGCGGCGAAACACGGTGTGTCAACTCGGGACGTGCCGGTGGCTGAATTGCAGCCGCAGCTGCGCCCGCAGTGAGCGTCAGAGCGTCAAGCAGGTCTTGGCTGCGGAGTCTTACCACAGGCCTTTAGGGACGACGCTTTCAAGCTGTGCTTGAATTTCCTCCGGCAGTTCGGGGAAAAAGTCCAAGCCGGTGGCGGCCTCAATGTCGTCCACGCAGCAGAGACCGTCGGCTGCCGTGGTTTTGCTGCTGCTGTTTTGGCTGAAGATGAAGGCGATGACGCGCAGGGCGCCGTGTTGTTTGTCAATGACGATCTTGTAGAACGAGTCCGGGATGGGGATGCCCGAGGGCAGTTCGCGCAGCCGCGTTGGTGAAAAGATGGGGCCGCAGAACACCCATATTTCCTCAAGATTCTGGGCGTAGTCTTTGGCTTCGAGCATTTCGACTTCTTTCCAGACGCCGGCGTTGAGGGCGTGCCGCTGCGGCGAGATATTGGTCATGAGGAAGGTCTCGATCTGTGCGGCGGGCCCGTAACAGCGGGCGATAGCGTAATTTGGCGCCATGTGGCCGCGGTCGAAACCGCTGCCGGTGTAGTCTTCGGAGCGCACTTGCGCGGTGCTGCGGAAGTCCACGTTGAATTGGCCGGGGCGTTCGGCGATGCTTATGTCATCGCTTACCGTGAAAAGCCGGTAGGCGACCCAAGCCGGATTCTTGCGCTCGTCGTCATAGCCGACACTGTAGCCGAGGTTGTGCAGGACGAGGATATCCCGACCTTCGGCGGTGACGACAGGGAGGCCGCCGAAGATATGGCTGGGCAACTCGCCGCTGCCGCTGATGTCACCGTCGTATTTGACGGCGTCGCGATGAAACAGCAGCCACAGTTCGCGGGCGAGCTCAGTGGCATTGAAACGCTTTGCGCGCGTGAGTTGCTTGTGTAGCAGGCGATTGATGTCGTCTTTGCGTTCGGGCTTCTGCAAGGCGTAAAAAATGCCGGCGGCAACGATGACCAGAACGAGCAACAACGACGTGAGCCGCCGGCGTCGGCGGCTGGACGTGGCTTTACGAGATGGGACGGCTGTCTTGCGTCGGCTGGACGTGGCCTTGCGGGGTGCTGTTTTGCGTTGTCGTGCGGCCATAGATGTCGGTTCCGGGAAGCGTGGGGAAATAATGATTGCTGTTGCTGCCGGGCTGTGGCAAGCTGTTTGACGACATGGGCTTCTTCAGGCGAGGGCGGCGGATTGATTCGCTGCGCCCATTAAGAGCTGCGGCGCCAGGCCGCCTTGGCGGGTTTTATCGCCCAGGCAGGGCCTCAGAGGAAAGTCTGCAGAAAGTTGAAGGCGTCTTGCGTGTCCTGCTTGGCATTGGCCGGGCGGTTGGCCGGGCAGTCAGTGATTTCGACGATGCGGACGCCTTGGTAGCCGACGTCATTCAGCGCCTGCCAGGTCTCCTGCCAGTTGATGCTTGAACCACGGCCGGGGGGAAGGTGGTCGTCGTGCTGGCCATGATTGTCTTGAAGGTGGGTGCTGAAGAGTTTGGCGCCCATGATATGGATGGCTTCAGCGGGCGTCATGCCGCGAAGAATGGCGTGGCCGGTATCAATGACAAAGCCGATTTCCGGCAGGTCCAGACCGTGGATGACTTCGGCCATACCCAGCAGATCCTCGCGGGGGTAGCAATTTTCCACACCGATGCGGAGTTGCCACTTGGCGGCGATTGGCGCCAGGCGGGTCAGCGCTTCACGAAAAACCGCCCAGCGCCCAGCTGACAGGGGGTCGGGACCTTGGGCGGCGTGAACGACCACCACGGATACGCCCAGCTGGGCGGCTTTCTGCAGACAAAGAGCCAGATCGGCGATGCCCGCGTCGAGTTTGTCTGCCTCTGCGGGAACGGGGCTCCAGGCGTGAGCGGACCAAGGTTGGACGCCTTTCGCCCGGGCATAGTCGCCGGCGATGTGGCGGTCGTCATCGCTGAGGTGGCAATAGTGGGAGAATTCGCAGGCACTGAAGCCGGCGCTTTTGATGGTGTCAATGGCTATTTTATGTTCGGGCAGTTTGAAGTCCTGAACTTTGGCGAGGATGGTGTCGTGGGGATATAAGGTGTTGCAGCCGAGAATGATTGCCATGGTTCTCCTGTGGTTCTCATGTCGTTGGCGAGGTAGTTACGGATGGCCGTCGCCGGCGCGCCTGAAATGGCGCTGTATATGCTCGAATATAACGGCCAGGAATATCGTTGCAACCGTCAGACAGTGTCGAATAGGGCGTTGCTATGATTGCTTGGTCGTTGATGTGCGTTGTTTCCGCAAGCTGCGAAACTATGGACAATATGGACAATATGGACAGGGTGGACAGGGTGGACAGGGTGGACAGGGTGGACAGGGTGGACAGGGTGGACAGGGTGGA
>JAAZKQ010000666.1 GCA_012799755.1 Lentisphaerota bacterium
AGAAACGCCAATTCGTCCGCCCCGCCGGCACAATAGGCCGTCGCGGCCGCAACAGGGTCTCCAGCATCCTGCAACTCGACAAAATGCACGCCCTTGACAACCCGGCCGTCCTTCATGTCCAGGCAGGGAATGATACTCACGAAGTCCATAATGGGGTCTCTTTCAAATCCGGCTTCTTCCACGCCGCTCGGGACGTCCACAGTGCATCCCGAGCGGCGCATCATACTCACCAGCGAGCGCAATCTGCCAGTATGCGCAGCAGATCCTCAAGCGGGAGATCCTTGCTCTTGCTGAACTCTGCTGAGACACAGCCGGTATAACCGCTGGCCGCAATCGCCTTGAAGATATTCTTGTAGTTCAACTCGCCCGTGCCGGGCTCGCGGCGACCGGGATTGTCGCCAAAGTGGAAGTGACCAATCTCATCCTTGAAATCCGTCAGATTGCGAATGACATCGCCTTCGCTGATCTGCTGATGATAAACGTCAAAAAGGAATTTGACCGACGGACTCCCCACCTGCCGCACCAAGTCAGCCGCCTGCTTGGAATACACCAACGGATAGCCCATGTGGTCCTTGCGGACGTTCAGTGTCTCGTAGACCATCACCATGCCCGCGTCTTCCAGCATCGGGGCCAGCCGTTTGCTGACGGCGACGACGTTGTCCATCTGCTGCTGCAAGCTCATGTCGCTGCGCTCGCCGCCAACCACGGCCAGCAGCGTCTTTGTCCCCAGCGCCTTGGCATTGGCGATCGCCGTGCGGACTTCGTTCTCAAAGGTGTCGTGGTACGCAGGGTTCACCGGCCCGTCGCCATTGATCGAGCCGCCGCATTTGATGGCGCCGACGCTGATGCCCAGCTCCTCGCACTTCGCGCGCACGGCCTCCTTGTCTTCCCAGTTGCCCGCGCCAAGATTTTCAAAAGCCGGAAAACCGTAGGCTGCGATCTGCTCGACCATCTCTACGTGGCTCAGGCCGCCAAACCAACCCGACATCAACGCCAACTTGATCCGAATTCCCGCACCAATTTTCTCGACATTGTAGTTGACCGGCATGACATTCTCCATTGCTTTACTTGTTGCTACTTGCTAGACGGGCACCCCCCGCTCTAGCGATGAATAGCAAATATCATGCCCCGGCGACGCCCTTGCAATGGCCGCGAGTGCTTTTTTACCACCAATAGCCAAATCCTCGCTCAATGATTGCAAGCAAAACAGGCACCGTCCCCCGAAGCAACCCGCGTCAAGAAAAAATCCGCAGAGGCAAAAGGCAAACACACAGGCCCACCCTAAAAATAATCTGCGCTAATCGGCGTAATCTGCGGATAGAAAAGAATCAGGCGGATCAGACGATTCAGGCAAAGACACCCCAATCTGCGAAAAAAACCGGCGGCGTGAATTGCCGCGCAGCGGCCAGACAGGCCGCCATAATCTGCGCTAATCGGCGTAATCTGCGGATAAAAAAGGCGAACACCCAAACCTACCCTACACCAAACAGCCCCACCCCAAAAAAATCTGCGCTAATCGGCGAAATCTGCGGATAGAAAAGCAGACACACAGGCCACCCTATGCCAAACAGCCCCACCCCAAAAAATCTGCGTTAATCGGCGAAATCTGCGGATAGAAAATAATCTGCGGATAGAAAAAAACGCATTTATTTCAGGAGTTCCTTGACGATCTTCACCGTCGCCAAGGCATCGCCGGCATAGTACGCGCCGATGCTCCGGGCAAAATTGTCATCAACAACGGCGCCGCCAACGACAAATCGCAACGAGTTCATGCCCCGCTTGGCTGCCAGTTCGACGACCTGTTTCATCTCACCCATGGTCGTGGTCATCAGGGCCGACAGCCCGATGATGCTGATGCCTTCCCTCGCCGCCGTATCCAGAATCAGCTCGGCGGGCACGTCCTTGCCGAGATCAAGCACGTCAATGTTATAATTGCGCAGCATCATCGCCACGATATTCTTGCCGATGTCATGGATATCGCCCTTGACCGTCGCCATAATCATCCGCCCCAGCGGCTTGGTTGCGGCGCCCTCCTGTTGCAGCAAGGGTGTCAAGAAATCCATACCTGCGCGCATGGCGTCCGCACTCATGATCAGCTGCGGCAAAAAAAAGTCTTTGCGCTCAAAGCGGTCACCGACCTCCGTTATACCCGGAATCAGTATCTCGTTGACAATGTGGTCGGCCTTGCCGCCGGCTTGAATACAGGCGCTGATCGCCCCGACAATGCCGGCGGTATCACCGGCCAGCAACGCCTTGCGCACCGATTCTTCGGGCGTCGCAGCCGCGCCCGCGTCCACGGCAGACGTCGCCCCCTTGCCGCCCTCACTGCTCCCATAGCGGCTGAGGAATCCCTGCATACGCACATCGCGACCGCAGAGAACGTCGCCTGCCGCCACGGTCTCCATAATGTCAGCCAGCGTGGGATTGGCAATCGCCATGTTCAGTCCGCGACCGATGGCCATGCCCAGGAAAGCCCGATTAATCAAATCACGTCGCGGCAAGCCGAAACTCACGTTGGACAGCCCGCAGACGCAGTTCACACCCCATTCGCGCGCACACCACTCGACGAGCCCCAGCGTCAACTCAGCAGCCTCGGGGCTGGCCGAGACCGTCATCACCAGGCCGTCCACGCAAACGTCGTCCTTGCTGTAGCCGTATTTTTGCGCCTCGGCGAAAATGCGCTTGATGACGTCAATGCGCTCTTCCAGGGTCGCCGGAATGCCCTCATCTGTTACCGGCAGCAGTATGAGCATGGCGCCGTACTTGGCGGCCACCGGTAGAACCTCCTCCAGCCGATCCTTTTCCGCTGAAATGGAATTGAACAACGCGCGACCGGGATAGCAACGCAGAGCCGCCTCGGCGACGTCAGCACGCGTGGTGTCAATACACAAGGGGACTGCATAATCCTGCGCGAGCATGGTCACGCCCTCACGCATCATCCCCAGTTCGTCAATGCCCGACAGGCCGAAATTGACGTCCAGCAAGGCCGCGCCGGCAGCAAGCTGCTCGTCAGCATAACGCGACACCAGATCATATTTACCCTCGCGCAATTCCGCCTGCAATGCCTTCTTGCCGGTCGGATTGATGCGCTCGCCAATCACCGCAAAGGGCGCTTGGCGGCTCAGCTCGCGATAGCCGCGGGCATGGCTTACACAAGCACCGCGCGTGGCGGCGACCTCGGGCGGTTGCAATCCAGCCAAGCCATCGGCCAAGCAACGGATATGCTCCGGCGTCGTCCCGCAGCAACCGCCGAGAATGCCGGCGCCGGCGGCCACAAATTCCGGCCCGAAAGCCCCGAAGGTCTCTGCCTCCATACTAAAAACCGTCTGCCCGTCCTGCCACTGCGGCAGGCCGGCATTCGGCTTGGCGATCAGCGGCACGCGTGCGTAAGGCTTAAGCAGGCGAATAATCTCCAGCATGCCCTCCGGCCCCATGGAACAATTGCAGCCAAAGGCGCTGACGCCCAGCGCTTGCAGGGTAATCAGGGCCGACACCGGGTCATTGCCCGTCAAGGTACGCAGTCCTTTCTCAAAGGTCATGGTCACCATGATGGGCAAGTCGCAGAGTTCGAGCACTGCGAGCACCGCCGCGCGGGTTTCCTGGATGTCCATCATGGTTTCAATGACAAAGCCATCAACCCCGCCTGCGAGCAAGCCCTCGGCCTGCTCACGATAAATGGCCACGGCGTCTTCAAAGGCCAAATCGCCCACCGGCTCAATGAACTGCCCCGTCGGCGCCATGTCGCCAAAAATCAGACTGTCCGGCGCGGCCTCGCGGGACAGCAGCGCCAAGTCGCGGTTAATCGCCACGACGTCATTCTCACGGCCAAATTCGGCCAGCTTGCAGCGATTGCCGCCAAAAGTCGGCGCATACACGCAGTGCGCCCCCGCCGCCACATAGTCACCTTGCACCGCCCGGATGGTCTCGGGATGCTCCAGCACCCACAACTCCGGGCAAACGCCCGCCGGCATGCCGCGCTTGCTCAGTTCCGTGCCGGTCGCGCCATCCAGTATCAGCACCTGCTTTGCCAGAATTGCCTTGAATGCGTCGCCGCTCATATTCTTTCCCTTTCTCGGGTTTCAAGGCAGAATCACAGCGCTTTGGACGCCCGCTGCCGTATTTTTCAGGAGCTGCGAATGCCGGCTATGGCCGTAATCGTCTTCTCCGGTTCAATGATCGCGCTCGTTGTCAGCCGTAAGCCCATATCAACCAGCGGCAACCACGCAAAAAACATCGCCTGCGCAGACAAGTCCCAGCCACCATAGCCCACGGAAAAACGCTTGCCGGACAACTGCCGGCCGCGCCGCCGAAAAATGGTCCCGGCATAGCTTTGCAGGACATCCATGGCGGCTTCCACCGTCTCGCTGCCCACCGCGTCGGCGACCACGGCTTTGGCGCCATTGCCGGCCGCTATCGCTTGATTTACCAAAGCCGGCAGTTCCGAGCCGATAGTGCTTGCCGCCAGCCACGCATACTGGCACTTAGCCAATAGCCGCGCCACGGCATCATTCTCTATGACTGACGCGTCACTTAATGTAACCTTGTGACCATTGTTGTCCATAATCGCCAGACAACCAAAGACGCCCTCCGGCCGACAACGCGCAAAGGCTTCCGCCATCCATTGCGCAAGCTGCGCTTCCTGAACCGCTGATACGACTTGGGCGTCCTTGCGCCGCCCGAGCCGACGATTGATGGCCGCCACCGGCATCGCTACCGGCAGCCGCCTCATTCTAGTCACATCGTCGAGCATCCGCCCTCACTCTCGCCGCATCAGCACATAGGTCGGCAGGCCAATGACCTCGTAGCGCTTCAAGATGGCCTGCAACAACGGGTCGCTCATGTCGTCTGCCTGCACTGCCACCTTCACCCAGTCCTCCATGTGCGCAATCACCTCGGGCTCCTTGAAGGTCGTGCGCTTCATTGCCGCACAACTCTTGCAGCTCACGCCCCAAAAATCCAGGAAGAGCGGCTTGTTTTCCGCTTCGGCGATTGACATCGCCGCCGGCAATTCACTCAACCAACCTGCCGGCACGGACGCTGTTGCGGACGGTGCCCCGCCGGAACCGGCCCGCAGCAGCACGACGCCAAGCCAGCCGTAGTACAAGGCCGCAGCAATAATCAACACCCCAAAGACCTGCTTGACGCGCTCCATCCATACGCCCGGCTTAGGCAGCTTACCCATGCCTGCGCCCAAAATCGGCCACGGCAGAGCCATGCCAATGCCCAGCAGAAAAGGCAGGAACAAACCAACCGGATTGCCGCGGGCAAAGAGGTCGGCCGCCAACAGCAGCACCCAGATCAGCACCGGCGCCACACAGGCGCCGGCCAGCACGGCCGCCAATGCGCCAAGCAGAAAGGCGCCAAAGGCATGACCGCCTTCGATAGAGCCAAAGCGTCCTGCCCGCCAACGCGAAAAGTCCAGTACCAACACGTCGAACATCGCCAGCGCCAGCAGCAGAAAAACCACCGCCACGCTAAAATTGAACCACGGCGAAGAATTGATCGCCCCGAAACGCGCACCGGTAAGCACCGCCACCACGCCGATGGCGCCGTACACCAGAGTCATGCCCAGACCGTACATAGCGCCCAGCATGAAGCCGCGACCCTTCTTGTCACGGGCTGCTGCGCCGGCGCCGATAATCGCCAGATTGATCGGTATCATCGGCAGCACGCAGGGCGTCAGATTGAGCATGAAGCCCAGCGGAATAATCAACAACGCCGCCACCAGCAGGCCATAGCGCGCCAGCACCCGGTCCAGCAGCTGCTCTTCAGCAGCCGTGCCGGCTTCGGCCCGCCGCAACCAACCCAAAAACGCGTCTTTGTCCATATACCCCGTCGCCGTGCCCAGCACCGCAAAGTCCTCGGCCTGGCGTTGCCAAGCCAGCACCCGCTCCTCAGTCGGCAGTTCCGTCGGCTTTGCCGGCAATCGCGCCGGCGCACCAGCGAAGGTCAAGGCATAGGTCACCGTCTCCGGCATGAAACACACGCCTTTGCTACAGCCTTGATAATGCACGCTGATCTCAAGCGGCTCATCTACTTTGCCGGTCAGGAAATAACGCCGGCTGAAACTCTGCAGAAAAACCCGCGATTCTTCACCCGCCTTCGCCACCGGCTCAGGCCCCGCAAACAGCTCGGCTCGCAGGCCTTCCGGCAGGGTCAAATCCATGGCGTCCTCATATAAATACGCATCGGCAGCAATCGTAAATTGCAACTCAAGCACGGCACGGCCACCATCATCGCGTAACAAGACTGCGGCAACTTCAAAGGCCTTCGCCGGCACATTCTGCGCCCACAAGCCGCTCAGACCGCAACAAAATAACATGCCGCTTAACAGATAAAGCAGTCGTTTCTTCTCGAACATGATCTCCTTTCTGACGACCGCAGCCATCTTAATACACGCGACACGCGCGTAGACACAACGGCCCGACCATGAAGCATGAAGCATCTTGTGCTTTTCGTAAAAAACACCTATTCCCACATAAAACCTAACAGTGGTTAATGTGCAACGCTTTGTGATAGAAAGTTAGATTTGTCATGAGCCGCGAAGCAGCAAAAGCCCCAACGGAGCGTGACATACCAGTAACCACCCCCGTGGGGAATATACCAAGGACAATTTGCAGGAAACCCACGGCTCGTCGCCGCCCAGCCATCTGAACTTGATTGCTGCCGACTTTTGGCAAAAATACGAATGGACGTATGTTGCCGACAAGGAGGCGCGGAAGGCTTTTTTGTTGAAATCCACTCCAAGCGCCTTCCGCACCAAAAAAGATGTTTAAACGTGATGTGTCATCGGGAAAAAATCAAACAGTTAGGCACACCAAAAGCCTGGAAGCCGTAATCGGTCAGTCTTTTTTTATCCGCAGATTACGCAGATTGCTGGTATCTCGTGCGCAAGCGCGAAAGTTCAAGTTCCGGTGTCTCACGCGAGGGCACGAAGCTTCCAGGAGTCCCCGCCGCCGGCCGGCCAGTCCCTGAGTCCAATGTGTCATTCCCCGCGGTCCCGGGCGTTCCAGTTGTCCAATCCATGGGATCATGCCTTATGAGTCCTGAGTCCTCGCACCAGCGCCGCCGCCAATGAGTCCCATCGGTCTCACGTGTCCCCTGGAACCGGCCAATTATCAAAGAGTAAGCGTTTACATCTCGCCGCCTTTTTTTACGGCATCCATTCACGGAAAAACAATTGTCAAGTATACTATTTCACGTGATCGGCAGTATGACGCATAAGGAGCAATATGAACACTCGTGAAACCATTCGCCGTCTTCTCGCCTTTCAGCCCGTGCCATCCCTGCCCATTATCGAGTGGGCCACTTGGTGGCAGGAAAGCACCGCCCGCTGGCTCGCAGAGGGCATGCCGCCCTACGAAAACAAAGTCGAGCTGATGCGCTATTTCGGGCTGGACCTGCTGGTCCAGGAGTGGTTCCGACCTCGCAACGCTCGCTGTCCGCAGCCGCCCGCGCACGGCGTCGGCATTGTCCGCGACGAACAGCATTACGACGAACTCATCGCGCAGCACGCGCTCTACGACATGCAAATGCCGGCTGTGCCCAATTTCACTCGCTATAAACACGAGATTGACACCGGCAACGCCGCCCATTGGTTCACCCTTGAGGGCTTCTTCTGGTTCCCGCGGACGCTGCTGGGCATTGAGCGCCACCTGCTGGCCTTCTATGACGAAGCCGCATTCATTCACCGCATCAACCGCGACCTCGTTGCTTTCTACAAGCAGCTCCTGCCCTGGCTCTTCAATCAATTCCAGCCCGATTTCATGACCTTTGCCGAAGACATGAGCTACAATCACGGCTCCATGATCTCTGAACAACAATTCGACGAATTCATGCTGCCCTACTACCGAGAACTCGTTGATTATATCAAACAGCATGGCACCAGGGTATTGATAGATTCCGACGGCGATATCAGCGAATGTCTGCCCTGGTTCGAGCGCGCCGGCATTGAAGGCGTCCTGCCCTTGGAACGACAGGCCGGTGTTGATGTCGCCGCCATTCGCCGACGGCACCCGCGCCTGCTCATGGTCGGCGCCTTCAACAAAATGGTCATGCACCAAGGCGAAAAAGCCATTCGCGAGGAATTCGCGCGGCTTATGCCCGTCGCCCGCCAGGGCGGTTTTATCATCAGCGTTGATCATCAGACGCCACCGGCTGTATCTCTGAACGACTACCGCCTCTATCTCAAATTGTTCCGTGAATACGCGCAAAGCCTGTGAGCACGCTCCGCATTAGCTTTCCCTCCCGTGCCCCGCCGTTATATTTATGACTTCATGCCTGCCCGCAGTTCCTTTTTTTCTCTTTCCCCCATTAACATTGCCCGCGGTAAAAGCGCGTGCGGCGGTAGATTTACAGGTCTTTTGGCCTACTGTAATCCGAATCCGGTGGCCTGAAGTGGCCGCGCGCCGACAGGCCGCCAGGAACTAAGCGATAATGTCCGTCCGCGCCGGCCATAATCCGGCATAGAGTTCGCCCCAAAAAAAACGAAAGAAGGTCATGAGAAAGCGCATCAATATTTGTTTCATCGGTTGCGGAGCATTCTGCAAGTCTTTTGTGCCGCTGTTCCAAAAACATCCCGACGTGGAAAGCGTCGCCGTCTGCGACCTCATTCCGGAACGCGCCCAAGACTACTCGCAGAAATTCAAGGTGCCGATTATTGATACTTTTGAGGATGCCATCGCCAGTGACAAGATTGACGCGGTGGCGATCTTCACCCAGCGCCATCTCCACGGCCCGCTGGTTATTGCGGCCCTGAAAGCCGGCAAGAACGTCTACAGCGCCGTGCCCTGCGCCAGCACCATTGAAGAAATCTACGAAATAGAAGAACTCGTGCGCAAGACCCGCCTGACCTACTCCATGGGCGAAACCGGCTACTATCGCGCCGCCACGGTGTTCTGCCGCAACAAAATGCTCGCCGGCGAATTCGGCGACTTCGTGTACGGCGAAGCCCAGTACAACCACGACCAGCGCCA